>NZ_VPEG01000051.1:0-11251 GCF_013417275.1 Acinetobacter sp. YH16038
GCCTATTTAAGTGATGTGCTGAAAAGGCTGCCGACGCATAAAGTGACCCAAATAGAAGAATTACTGCCACACCGCTGGAAATCCGACCAAAATTAAAAAATAGGCATGGGATTCAGCGGACGCTTACATTGAATGGGTCTCGGTTGAGTCTAGTTAATCTATAAGCTAATCATCTATAGATTCTTCAAAGCTCTTTAACTAATTTTAGAAAAGTTAGATTTTAACTTAATACATTACCTAAATTCTTAATTTATTCTTTTAGTTCAATCATGAGCTTATCAATCTTAATCATTTGATGGTTCTAAGAATTAAAATGACTGAGGTTCTGACATTTAGACAGCTTAACGTTACAAAATCTGAGCCTTATTTAGCTTGTACTTTGTCTATCATGGGCTCACCAATAAGAAAAGAAAAACCCCTCAACATTTAGAATGTAAGAGGTTTAGTTTGCCGTAATACGTTCGGCTATGATTTTAACTTTGCTTTAAACTCAACCCATCCATTGACTTGGGTGATAGTTAGGTCGATAGCTGAGTATTGATAGTAGCGCTCCACCTCAACAAGAGTTTTAGCGCTCATCTCCTTTCGAGCCTCTTTGAATTCAAAATATGGGTTATTAAAATTAATAACATTAGAATTGATAACTGATATTAAGTAATCAGTTGTGTGAATACATTGTAGTGTGCTCATAACCAGCCCGTTAAGTCAAAATTCAAACCAATTATTAGCCTATTATTATTGAAAAATCAAATAGCACAGAATACTTAACTCATTGATAATAAAAAAAATTTATCATTCTAAATTAAACTTTTTTCAAACAATCCCGGCATTCTTTCTTGCCGTCGCTAATCTCAGTCGCACCATGTAGGCAGAATAAGCAGAATAGTAATCGGAGCATACTTTTTTCCAGACAAAAAATAACCCGCTTAACCTGGGGAAGTTAAGCGGGTAGGCTTCTTTAACACGTCGTTATAGTTTTTAGCTAGTTCATCATTATTCATGGAGCACCTTTAAAGTAGCACTTATATAGTGCAGCAATATAGTATAAGAAGCATTACTGAATGGTGGGTGCTGGTTGGCTTTGGGTTAAATTTGGTTATTTGTTAGACAGGAATTACACTATTTAATTATTTTTGTGTTCTGGTCGCCGTATAAAGTTTATCAGGCAACAAAAAAGCTCTTATTTCTATGGACTTTAAAAACTCGCAAAGAAATCGAATAAATATTTAATGAATGTGAACCTGTCATTAATATCGGGTACGTCAAATACCCATAAAGTTTTAGTTTGTGATCTATATTTAAATCTTACTGCTGGTACCTTAGTTGTCACTGACGCATCTTCACCGAGATGTTCAGCAATTAACTTTAGATTTTCTGATAGAAATCGTGATTTATTTATTGTTCTAGATTTTGTGGGCTCGAAAGTCGCTAAAATTTCATCATATACCCAATTAAGAAAACTTAGATCTATCGCTTTATATTTATTCATAAGGTGCATCAATCTATTTAAAAGACTGTGAAGATTCTTTATAACATTTCATTTAATTGAATAAATATTATTTTTAAGAAATAAAAATGTATATACCTGTAAAAAAAGCCCACTTATGATGGGCTTTCGTTTCATCTTTTAAACTTATCTATTCAGAAGCTTTAAGCTCATCAGACAATTTTTCTAAACTCTCTGCTCTTTCTTGTTCGCTAGAAAGATTATATAAATGGAAACACAGAAAAAATATAAATGCCAAAAATACTCCGCCTAAAATTACAACTCTTTTGTTTTTCAAAAGATTCAACTTAATTTAAGCATGAGCCTTAGTATGAACCCTTTTGTTTAATAAACCAACAAAAAAGCCCATCTTTCGATGAGCTTCTTCATAGTAACACTTCAAACGACGGGAGTGTCACAAGATAAACTTGCTGGACTGACCCACATTGGCAGTTACCGCAAGAACTCTAATCTATCATACCTATTGATGTAAAAATAGCCTCTCCACGGAACTAGATACTACTGTTTCTAGCGTTCATAAATTAAGCATAAGTAAATAAAAATATTAATCAGTATATTTGAGTCAAAAAAAACCATATCATTGGGGACGATGTGGACAAAACTCTAAATTCAAAACGTGGAGATTTTTAAACATATGGTAAAATATAATAAAATTATTATATGCAGTCAATCACACTTTGATATTAAGTCGATGATTAACAATCATATTGACTGATAAAATAGAAATAAGTCACTTATTCAAACTTCTAGTTAATCTCATTCTCTTTGACCAGATCTATTACTTAACTTAGCTAAGCTATTCAAGCCAGATACATAGTAAGAAATTAAGCCAAACTTTTCTTTAGGCAATAAAAAAAGCCCACATTGCTGTGGGCTCTTCCCCTTTATCATTTTGCGCTGATTCAGGATTGTTGACGAAATGTACAACGGTCAAACAATAGCCAATTCATGACAAATATAAATATATATAGAAATTAAATATCTATCCATACATAAAAAGTCTAAATTGTGATCTTTGGAGTCAATAATTTCTAATTTGAACTTGATAAAGCTTTATTTTAGGCAACAAAAAAGCCCATCTTTCGATGAACTTCTGCAAAATAACACCTAGTAATAAGTGTGTTATCAGATCATCTGATCAATCTAATCCCCATGACTAGTTGCCCATATAAGTCTTCCTTATTCCGCTTGTTGATCTAAAAACTCTTTAACAAGATTACTTTTTTAAATTGTTGATTCCATCTCGGTGCATAATATTGATCGCTATCACCCTACTATTCACCTTGATCTCTAGTCCAAATCTTTAAACTTTTAACCGAAATGAGCGATCTAAAAGTCAGCAAGACTTTCCTTGATCATGGAAAATAATAATACTGCGCAAACCGCGAACAATAGCCCTATCAAAGCAAATAAAGGATCCTGATAAATAAGACCTAAAACCATGAGAGAAACAGCAAGGATGACGAGGAAAATAATGCCGCATATTTTAAAGAGATACATATCCAGAACCTAAAGCAAAAGCTATGCTTTCAAGAAGCAATTTTTGTTCCTTTTTTAAATAATTTTTATATTTATTATCTATATAAATTGATCAATATTCTATTTATTGGTACGAAGCTAGTATATAAAATACGGATCTACTCAGTACCCATATTTCAAGCAAAATTAAGAAATCCAGACATTAAAAAGCCACCCTAAAGAGTGGCTCAATAATCAAATTTTTTATTGATATTCAATTATAGCGGTCACTATTTTCAAATAAGAATTTTAATAAATATTCTTTCTTTACCCGAAATAATCTCGACATGCATTCCTCCATGAAAGGTCAAAATATTCCTGATCTACCTGCCGTCTTTCAATCAGCACAATATTTTTATTCACTACAATAAACCTCCGATGCTTCATTTCATTCGTAGATTTATCTCTGAAACTAACCTCACCACATTCTCCCTCTTGTTGATGAAATTGAACCAGATCTGAATTTGGTAAAGCATTCCTTACCATCTCCCTAAATTTTTTTAAATCCTCATCCTGTAGGATCTTAGAGTCAGCTTCTTGCTGTGTATTTGGTTGACTACACCCCAGAAGTATTAAAGCTACAAGAGGCAAGATAATTAGTTTTTTCATAAGCTGTCCTCCTGAGAAAGAGGATCACATTATTTTTAAAGTATGGCTATTATTAAAATGAATAGTTTTGTAAACCATTCAACTTTATCAATAAATTTAATCAGGAAAATTTAGAACAGATGAAAAGGTATAATAGCTAAAAAGAGCTTGCTGTTTCTCTGCAAATATCAAAGTCCTGAAAATTATATAAGACTTGTCAGAGATGACTCTACTGAAAGAATGGGAGACCTCACAGCCTTCTATTGCTAGTAGTGAGGTCCTTTAAAGAGATTATTCAACAGGGTTTGCTGCTTGACTGTCTACCTGTTCATTCTGAGGAGTAGGATTGTTTGAACCGTCCTTTTTGTATTTCATTTTCTTATAACAATAACTCGCAAGTATACCTGCACCAATTAACGTTAATAACTTCATCTTTCACCTCATGCTCATAAATGCAAGCCTATATAACTAACATCTATATTTGTAGCTTTCCAAAGCCATTTGGAGTGTTTTTTTAAATAAAAAGTTAAATTATGTATATCTGTATAGATTAAATAAAAGTTTAATCTTTTCATAATATTAAATTTACTTAAAATATTATTGAGTTAAATATTTTTAGGCTCTAAATACATACTTATAAAATAAAAATCCTGCTTGCTGGTCAAAATCCAACTTACGATATTCAAATTGTTTTGCACTTATCTCTCTTATATTTTAATTCTCATGATAGATCATCATGAGAGCGTTCGCCCATGTGTTCAAACTATGAATTCCCCTCAAAAAGCCGTCTCTCTTTATTAGATATTCATGAAGAACAGCTTGAACTGGATATGAAAACACATGTATATCCTTTAGCTCCCGCTCCCATCATTATGCGCGGTGCTGACGAGTTTGAACTGGAGATCGCACGTTTCGGACTTATCCCTTCTTGGGCCAAAGAATTAAAATTTGGCCGGCATACTTATAATGCCCGAAGTGAAACAGTCGCCTCAAAAGCAAGTTTTCGGCATGCCTGGAAAAATAATCAGTTTGCCTTGGTGCCTGTAGATACGTTCTATGAACCCAAATACATTGATGGCAAATCTCATTGGTATGCTATTTCTCGCGAAGACGGTGACCCTGTTACTGTTGCAGCCATTTATGATGATGCAATCATTGAAGGTGAAAAAGTTCGATCTTTTTCAATGCTCACGATTAATGCAAATAATGCAAATCAGCATCCCTTTATGAAACAGTTTCATAATCCGAATGATGAAAAACGCTCGATTATTGTGATACCGAAAGAGTCAAGACAGGACTGGCTGCACTGCAATCATGAGGAAGCAAGTGATTTTTCTTCGAAATGCGGGATGAATTTATTGCAAAGCTACGAGATTCCCGTTTGTCGGAAAACTGAAATATAAAAGCAATTTAATTATTAGTATCTGATTTTAAAGCATTTAATTTATTTGTATAAAAATAAAGCAATCATTACAATCTTGATTAATGTAACAACAATCAAGAAGTAGCAGATTTATGACAAATTCGCATGGGGGCTTTAGAATTGGTGCAGGCAGAAAAAAGGCCGAAGAAACTAAAGTAATTCGTGTACCTGAATCTAAAGTCCTGGATATCAAAGCATACTTAAAATCACTTAAAAAAGAAAGTGAAATCAGTGATATTCGCCAGTTTTATCCCGTTACTCAAATGGAAATTCCTTTGGTCACTGAACGCGTTCAGGCTGGTTTTCCCTCACCCGCACAAGACTATATTGATAAAAAACTCGACCTGAATGAATTCCTGATCAATAACGCTAATGCTACTTTTATCGTTCGTGCCAATTCGCTGTCGATGCTGAATGCAGGCATTGATATCAATGACGCATTGATTGTAGATCGTAGTATTGAAGCGCAACATCGAGATATTGTGATTGCCTGTGTAGATAACGAATTTACTGTCAAACGGCTGATTGTCGATGTAAAGGGTTGCTGGCTAAAAGCTGAGAATGACGATTATCCCGATATTCATCCTGTAGAAGGTCAGCAATTTGAAATCTGGGGTGTGGTCACCAACGTCATTAAAAAATTCAGATGAAATATCAGCAGGAAATCTATGCGCTGATTGACGTCAATAACTGCTATGTCAGTTGTGAGCGCATATTCAATCCGAAACTAAATCATGTACCTGTGATCGTGCTATCAAATAACGATGGCTGTGTAGTCTCACGTTCGCAGGAAGCAAAAGATCTCGGCATTAAAATGGCTGTTCCACTCTTCCAGATTCGCGATATCGTCGAACAGCATCAAGTTCAGGTGCTATCCAGCAACTATGCCCTATATGCAGAAATGTCCAAACGCTTTCATTCCATTCTGTCTGAATATGTAGCACCTGATGAACAAGAGGTTTACTCCATAGATGAATGCTTTCTGAAAATTACAGCTTATGCAAAAAATCATGATTTAACAGAATATGGTCAGGATATGCGACAGCGTATTTTGCAATGGATTGGCTTACCCGTTTGTGTCGGCATTGGCCGTTCCAAAACCGAAGCTAAATTAGCTAACCATATGGCCAAGAAAGCCAAACGCTTCAATGGGGTTTGCGACCTTTCTTCAATGCATCCACAACATAGAGATTACTTCTGGAGCTTGATTGATGTTGCTGAAGTCTGGGGGGTTGGGCGCCAGCAGAGTAAAAAGTTGAAGAACTTAGGTATACATACTGTTCTTAATTTAGCTCAGGCCGATTACCATCGAATCGGAAAATTATTTTCAGTTCTTATGCAAAGAACTGTGATGGAATTACAGGGAATTTCCTGTATTGAACTGGAACAGGCGTGCCAGCCCAAGAAGCAGATTATTTCTTCACGCTCATTTGGTTGCCGAGTAACAGATCTTGAAGCTTTAACGGAGGCTATGAGTGATTACCTGCAAAATGCCGTCAAACGCTTGAGAGAAGATCAATCCTTATGTGGTTGCATCATTGCTTTCGCTCAATCCAATCCTTTTGACAAGAACAGATCCTTTTATCATAAATCTATCGATATCGCTTTTCCTGAACCTACTGATTCTGCTGTTGTCATGAACCGGGCATTAATGCAACAGATGCATGAACTGTTTTCAGAAGGTGTTGAGTTTAAAAAATGTGGGGTTATTCTAACGGCGCTTGAACCTAAATCGGCCTATGTCTATGACTTGCTCTCGGACCATGCTCAAATCGAGAAAAATGAGAAGCTTCAACAAGCGCTAGAAAAAGTAAAAGAAAGATTTGGGGATCAAAAGCTGGCAATTGGAGCAGCTAAAATTCCTGACCGGAGCTGGGCCATGTCTCAACAGTATCTAAGCCAGAATTATTTTAGTTGGGATGGACTGTTAAAGATTGATCGGTAATTTCATCTTCCCAGTAAAGTGAAGCAGAAATTTTCCGAAACTTAAATCAAAATCTAAAAAGCCCTAAATTTAATTAGGGCTTTCTGATATTAATATCTTACTTTTGCTCCCTCAGCGGATGCTCTGGCTCGGCATTAGGCTTTTTCTCAGGCTTTACACCCTTATAGGTTGCTTGATTGCCTTTATCATCATTAGATTCTTTTTGCGGATTATCTTCTTGCTCTGTTTGGCGGTCTGCATGAGTTGTCATATATATTCCCTTTCCTCTAGATGCTTAGAAAATTATTAGGACATATAAGGTTAAACATCAATAATATTTATGTTTTCCATACATTTTAATAAACATATATTCTTCTAATCAGAGCTTATATAGACTTCTTGTTTAATCTAAATCTGTCTGGCTGTGCAACCTGCTTCCAGAAAGCACAGCTCATAGATCAATTTAAAATTTGGTTTCTTATTACTTAAAAGAAAGTATCTGCAGAAACGTTAAAACGTTCAGACAAAGCTTTAATATGGCGGATATTGAGCTGACGTTTACCATTCAGGATTTCAGAAATGACCGACTGGGTAGCTATATCAGATAGGTCTGATTGGCTGAGGCCATGCTGTTCCATCAGGAAAGCGAGTGCAGTACGACCATCGCCTTCTGGCATCGGCAAATGTTCATGTTCATAAGCTGAGACTAAATCACCCAGTTGAAGAATCAGTCCCATTAAGGGATGCGACTCATCATCACCTACAATATTCAGAAGTTCATCTAAAGCTTCAGTAAGGGTATTAAAGTCTTCTTCAGTTTCTGGCTTGCTGAGCAAAGGTGCAACATAACGCCAGTGATCAACGGCCTGTTTAATCATTGCATTCATATTAAGCCTCCTTCCAATGACCTTTGTCATATTCCTGATGGGATAAGACATGGCGAATATAGACACGTTTTGCCTGATACATCACAACTGCGATCAACCTGATCTTGTTGCCACCAATATCAAAGACATGAAATTTCCCGACTTTATCGACTGCGGGAAATAATCGCTTCATGTCGGCAAAATCCTTAGGATTATTGGCCTTGATAATTCGATACCAACCATCTAATGCAGTTTCAGCGTGTGGCCACTTTTGTATTGCTTCCAGAATCCGAACGTGAGTGATCACATGCATAATTATTTATCGCATTTTGCTATATTCAAAGTATAATCTAAATATCGCATATTGCAATAACACTTAAAGCATGAATTTAGTTGAGATGGATATTAGTAAGATCAAATAATAAGCTAAAAATAAGTAAATTCTTATTTTTAATAATCTTTATTAATTAACTATCAATAACTTATAAAAATATAGCGCTGATATGTTGGTTCTATTTTCAAATATCAATAATAAAAAATGAAAACCCCGTCGAGCTATATCAAACGGGGGTTCAACATCCATCTATACCGCGAAGGTCTAGAGAGTTAATTTAAATCTTTCAAGCAATCACGACACTTTTTGACTTCGAAATCATCGACTGTGTAATCAATTTCAGTCGCACCATGAAGACCAAATAAACAACATATAAATTGGAACATGTGTTTCTCCTGACTGTGAACAGCTCGATCATGGATCGAGCTTAGTTGCTTTAAAGATAATGGCTTACAGCTCCACGATTTATTTACCTTGAAATGATTGAATCACTCACCTGTACTGCGATCGCACAGGCAAGCTATAGCCTCTAAATTTGTACACTCTCTTCATGTTTTGGCGCTTGGTCTTTGGTACCGTGATCCTTGCTCATCATCCGGCACATTTTTTCTTTGCAAGATTTAAAGCAACATCCCACCATAACACCCATACCAAATGCACAGATACATCTCATCATAGCTCTACCCTGTCTTTTCATGAAAAGAGATATATAAATAACATCTATTCATGTTTCACACTTGAACGTATTTTCAGGTTTTATGTTGTATATGAAAACTTATGTGAAGGATAAATATCGGAGAATCATCTATTTTTGACATATTTATGATCTAAAAAATGGGCCCTGCTTAACTGTCTGGATTAAACAGGGCTTTTTAACTTGCTGATTTTAAATTATTTTATCTGAGTTGTTGTAGTGGTGATAAAGTACCACTTGTCATGCATCTAATATGTATATGAAATATAGAGGCTTTTTTACTAAATGTTGAATATAGGTTATGTTTTATATTTTATTGGCTATTTTTCATCAACTTAGATGCAATTAAATACAAAAAACTTTGATTCATTCAGTTTTCATTCAATCAAGTGAGTCATAAAAGCAGATATGCAACTTATACATATTGGTAGATATTTTACTTATTTTATCAAAGTCCTTTTCATTTTTTATTTTCTCAGCTGTCAATGAGTTTAAAGGCAGGTGCTCTTTCACTCATTTCTCTTTATAATTTTTCCAACGACTGATAACAATATATTGTTGCCATGAAAATATCACTATTCATAATTACCCTATTGGCATTGGCGATCACAGGCTGCCAGAAACAACAGGCAGATGTATCAGCTGAACCTGATCCAGCAGTGAAAGCTCAGTTTGAACAATCAGATGCCCGATTGAGTGCTTATTTAGATAAATTAGATTCTTCTACTATTAGCCTTGAGGAAAGAACACATATTTTATGTGAGGATTATCCTAAAGAATATAAAACTCATTATATGCCGGCCCTAATAAAACTAATGCCACAAGAATATGAGGAGCAGGAGTTACTGAAAGATCTGAAAAATGCGCTCGACTTTTATAAAGTAAAATCCAATATTCAATGCTGATTTATTCTGAACAATAAAAAAACCGCCTTAAAGAAGGCGGTTTTTTGTAGAGATTACACAGCTTAGATATGAACGCTGCAGCTTTGACTAATCTTATTGATTACGCAAATTTTGCTGCTGGTTATCTTGTTGTGGCTGTTGCTGTTGTTGCTGATTGCGTTGCTGGTCCTGTTGGCCCTGCTGACGCTGTTGGTTTTGCTGTCCCTGCGGCTGTTGTTGCTGCTGGTTCGGCTGTTGCTGATTTTGATTCTGGTTTTGCTGACGTTGTTGGTCTTGCTGTTGCTGTTGTTGTTGATTCTGTTGGTCTTGCTGATTTTGCTGTTGATTATTAGCCATGGTGTAACTCCTTACTATTTGCTTTAAATCGCCGATGATTAGGTTTCGACTTAATATTTACTCTACCTATTTTTAAAAATTCGCCAAGTTATTACCTGTTACATATTAATTCAATGTAAAAAAAGGTAAGTTAAGTAATTGAAGTCTGGATTTATAAGAAACATAAATTACTTTTAATAATAGAATGAACACATATTGAAAGCTTCCTATCTTTTATAAATTTTATTTTTCAATTAAATTCATAACTTAATCAAAAAACTGTATAAACGCTTAAATTTAAAATAAAATCTAGAAATACATTTTGATACTTATATAAAATATAATTATATTTATAAAGATATTGAATTTTATTAATTATTTTAAATTATGATTTTTTATACATGCTTAACCTAATTTTTTAAAAATTAGATCATTAAATATAAAAAAAAGAAAAACTCATTTTCAAATAGCAGACCATATTACATAGAATCACAAATTAGGCCTTTTCAGTTGCCAATTTACCTTGACTTTATATTTTTAAAATTATTAAACCTCTTGCAGATACTGGTGTTACTGCAAGCATCAATTACATCATCGGTGGTTATGATCGTATGGATGTGAAACAAAAGAACAAAGTAGTATTCGGACTAGGTTATAGCTTCTAATTTTCTCTGAATAAAAAAGGCGACTTTAGGTCGCCTTTTTTATTGCTTGGATTCTCAAATTAAGTTAATCAAACGTGCTGCCCTCAATAAGACAAGGCTTCCAATAAATGCCCAGTCTGAATATCTGGACTTTGATGAAGATCTGCAATGGTTCGGGCAACACGCAAAATCCGATGGCAACCTCGTGCTGATAAATTCAGTTTCTGCTATGCCAGTTCAATCATTTTCTGAGCTGGTGGATCAAGAGGGGCATATTGCTCCAGCTGTTTCGGCCTAAGACTCATGTTCAAGGCATAAAATAAATTTTGCTTTCTTTTTGAAAATCTGTATTGTTTCTGAGATTAGAATTACTTAGATTCACTAACAGTAGTATTTATAATGAAATTATTAGACCTCTTTCATAAATCATTTTTTGCTCAGTTCCAAGTTGTAGATTCCAGCGATTAAATTGAATCTCAAACCAAGCCTTTTACCTCTATTTCGATAACGCTCAGCAAGGATTTTGAAGGTTT
>NZ_VPEG01000052.1:0-11018 GCF_013417275.1 Acinetobacter sp. YH16038
CGGATCATCAGGGCCACATTAGGATTCAAATCTATGAAGACGGCTTATGCCACAATTAAAGGTATTGAAGTCATGCGTGCACTACGTAAAGGACAAGCATCGTCATTTTATTATGGTCAGCCTCAGGGTGAAGTGTGTCTAATCAACAGGGTTTTCGGTCTCTAAGTACTTTTTAAAGGGAACATCATCGACTCAAATCTCTATTTGCAACAGTGCCGTGCAACGGCTCAGTACTTAGGTCTTGAATCTGAAGCTGCATTTATGGGTCAAGGCGTAAGTGCCTGTGCAACCTGTGATGGTTTCTTCTACAAAAACCAAAAAGTTATGGTTGTCGGTGGTGGTAATACTGCGGTTGAAGAAGCCCTTTATCTATCCAACATTGCTTCACACGTGACTCTAGTTCACCGTCGTGACTCTTTGCGTTCAGAGAAAATTCTTCAAGATCATCTGTTCGAGAAAGAGAAAGAAGGTAAAATCAGCATCACTTGGAATCATCAAGTGGACGAAGTTCTTGGTGACAGAACGTCAGGTGTAACTGCAGTTCGCCTGCAATCTACCCAAGATGGCTCTAAACAAGATGTAGAAGTTACTGGCTTATTTGTTGCCATTGGTCATAAACCGAATAGCGGCATGTTTGAAGGTCAGTTGAACCTTCGTGATGGTTATATTCAGGTTCAAAGCGGTACGGCAGGTAATGCGACTGCTGCATCTGTTCCGGGTGTATTTGCTGCGGGTGATATTGCTGACAGCGTTTACCGTCAAGCGATTACTTCGGCAGGTTCAGGCTGTATGGCTGCACTTGATGCTGAAAAATATCTTGATAATCTGAATTGATGAGTAGGTTGTCATAATTGAAAAAGTGAATAAATGTAAAAACCCAGTCTTCATGATTGGGTTTTTGCACTAAAGAAATCAGATATAAAAAACAAAAGGGGAAAAGGCGTTGAACCAGAAACAGACGGAAACAGATGTCATCATTATAGGTGGTGGACAGGCTGCTTTATCTACTGCTTATTTTTTAAAGCGCAAGAAAATCCCATTCATTATATTGGATGAGCAAAATCAAGCAGGGGGTGCCTGGCTGCATACCTGGGAGTCATTGCGTCTTTTTTCTCCTAATACCTGGAGTTCTCTATCCGGTTGGATGATGCCCATCACTGAACAGACCTATCCAACACGAAATGAGGTGATTCAGTATTTATCGGCTTATGAACAGAGATATCAATTTCCGATTGTTCGTCCAGTACATGTCGATCGTGTGGAATCGAATGGAAAGTATTTAGACGTATATGCTGGAGAAAAGTTTTGGCGAGCCAAGGCCGTGGTTAGTGCAACCGGGACATGGAGCCAGCCGTTTATTCCTGATTATCCGGGACAAGAAAACTTTCAAGGTACACAGTTACATTCAGCCCATTACATGAATGCAGACCCATTTAAAGGTAAGAAAGTCATCGTTGTGGGTGGTGGGAATTCAGGCGCTCAAATACTCGCTGAGGTTTCACAAGTTGCTGAAACCATTTGGGTCACGAAAACTCCACCTCAATTTTTATCCGATGATGTGGACGGTCGTGTACTGTTTTTAAGAGCGACGGAACGCTTAAAAGCACAGCAAGAGGGTAAAGTCATTGATCAGCCTGTTGGGGGGCTTGGTGATATTGTGATGATTGATAGTGTTAAGGAGGCAAGGCAGAGAGGGGTTTTGCATAGTCGTCCACCTTTTAAATCATTTACCACAGACTCTATCATTTGGCCTGATGGCTCAAAAGAGCAAGTCGATGCGGTGATCTGGTGTACAGGGTTTAAAGCTTCTTTGGATCACTTGAGGACTCTGGGGGTGATAGAGCCAGACAACCTGATAGAGGTTAAGGACGGAAGATCGGTCAAGATGCCGAACTTGTGGTTGGTAGGCTATGGGGAATGGACTGGGATGGCTTCAGCTACGATAATTGGAGTTTCTAGAACAGCGAGAACCACAGTGGAGGAAATCGTTGCTTATCTACACGAAATTGATACTAAAAATTATTTAGAAAAATGAGCTATCTATCTCATTAGAGGATTTTAAAATAGACTCTTTTCAATACGTTACCTATATTAGGTAAGCTAAAATAATTCCATTTTCATAATTCTATTTGCTCTATTGAATGATAAATACAAGGCGTTAAATAGATAGAATATCTACTTAACGCCTTAGGTCTTATCTCAATAAAAGTACAGGTTTTATAGAGCTTGATAACAATTTGGTCGTCGTACTACCAATAAAAAACTGGCGTATCTTTGAATGACCATATGCACCAATCACAATCATATCAATAACGTTTTTTTCTTGATAATCCAATATAGATTTCTCAACATCACCGTCAAGCATGCTATCAATTACATCAAAACCATTATTTACAAGTAGCTCTTTTGCCCAAGTGACTTGTGATGTCATATCACTATTTAGCTTACCAACATATACCACATGAGCTGTCAGGGTTTTTAATAAAGGACTATTTGCAATTTTGTCTACACAAATACGTGCAGTAGGACTTCCATCAAAAGCAATTAAAAAAGACTCAGGTGGACTAAAGGGTGCAGATGTTATTAATACGGGTGAACCGTACCGGGTTTGTCGGAGACTTTTTATTTAAGTTAGGCCACCTGACCTAACGGGTTAATCTTATCATTGTACATTGCTTCAAACTCAAAAGGCGATACATTGTCAACGGCATTCTAAAATTGACCCCTTTTACCTTACAAATGGCAAAGTAAAATTGACCCCTGAAATCAGAGAAAGAGCGGTTCAATTATTGATTGAATCCGAAAAAGATTATCCATCGAATTGGGCAGCAGTTTCCGCAATTGCTCCTAAAATTGGCTGTACTCCTGAAACACTACGTGTTTGGTATCAAAAATATTTAGATCAACAAAATCCTGTCAAAGTACAAGATATCTGATCAAGAGAAAATGAAGGGTAATCCCCCCTAAAAATACTAGCTCTTTAAAAGAGGCAGTATTATGCTTTTACAACATGGTATTTAAACTTGAGAAACTGAATTTAAAACAATCTACTGTAACTCTTCCAGACAGATATGAAATTAATCCACCCCTAACCCTTTAAACACCGCATCCACCGGATCTGCATAAAAGCTGGTCTGGAACTTGGTAAACAGTTCCACAGGAATCGTTGGGATATCTGCCGCACTACTCATGGGTAAAGCAACCTTCTTGGCACCCGCATCAAAAGCAACTTGCAGACATTCGGCAATACTTTCCACCGGTGTCACTGAACCACCCAAGCTCATATCACCCAGTACCACCATCTGACTTTGTACCGATCGTCCTAACAGGCCTGAAGCGAAAGCCACTAAACTTGGCAAGGCAAGATGGCTGAGCGGCCCGGTATTCTGTAATTCAACCACATGTAAGTGGAAATCATGTTCCAGCACCTTACTCCCCCCCGAGATCCGGGATGCATTGGCCTTGAAGTAGTCAAATGCGATCTTGACCTGCTCCTTGGCACTGCTTGAATTCCATAAGCCTGATGTGGCCAATTTTCCTGAACCTTTAGTGACTTGCAGTTCTAAGCGGTATAAGCCTGGCATGCCCTTATTACTGAGGCCAATGGTATACAGGAAGCCTGGTTTAGCAGGACCTTCGGGAATAAGTCCACCTCCACCCTGCTCTTTTACCGAAACAAAATGCTCTTCTAGAGTGTCATTGTCGATATAGCTAAAATGCACATCATAGAATTCCATCCCTCCAATTTTCTTCAGCTGTTCTTTGACCCGACGGCGCACCTGCAGTGCATATTCCAGGCATTGCCGTACATCTTCTTTATTAAACTGACCGTGTGGGTAAAGCAGCTTCATCAATCCAGAAACCGTCTTGCGAACGGCGATCACATCACGCTGATTCAGGTTATTCCCTAGCTTGAAGTACTTCTCAATGGCATCCGCAAAACTGCGCTTGCGCATTTCCCGGAAGAATTCAGCCAGATAATCAACAATCAGGCCATAACGGTTGGTAAAGAATTCCGGGCGCATTTTTGGAATTTCCCAACCTGGGATATAGGCATGAAAGCGATCAAAGAATGCTGAATCGATCATAGCTTCAGGAAACGGAGCCAATAAGTGGCTAGTCTTCACCAAAGATTCAACACTTTGGTTAATATTACCCACAAAAACCATCGAAGCTGAGGCTTCCATTTGTTCACGACCACGAGCAAAAGATCCTGAGGCCATGTAATCTTTCATGATCTGTACACCATCTTTGTCCTTAAAGGAAATACCGGCGACTTCATCAAAAGCTACCACATCCCATAAGCCCACCAGACCAATACGGCGGCTACTCATGTTATAGAACAGGTTGGCGACAGTCGTTTGCCCACCAGAGACTAAAATACTATTCGGTGAACACTCTTTGTAAATATGGCTTTTCCCGGTACCGCGTGGTCCCAGTTCACAGACGTTATAGTTATTTTCAACGAACGGAACCATACGCGCTAATAGGTGCCATTGCACGTCCTCTTTTAACGAAGCCGGTTCCATGCCGATGGAACGGATTAAACTCTCGCGCCACTGATCAGTGCTTAATGCTGCTCTGCCACTGAAGAGTTCATCCATATTCATATTCGGCATTTGAATCGGCTTGAGTAAGCTCACCCCAAATGGAGAACTAGTCTGCCCTTCTTCAAAATAATAACTGAGCGTAGCAATGACCCAGATACCACCAACAAGTAATTTTTCATACTCTTTGACGATGCCTGCCGAGATTTCGGCATCTTTGATGCCCAGATTACTAAATGATGCTTCGTATTTGTCCTTACGCTCATTCAGCTTTACGGTCACCCGATCAATGACTTTATAACTGCCACGTTCACGAACCAGGGATTTCACCTTCTCAGCTTCATCAGGTCGTACATAGTTCTCTGCCAGCACCGTCTTTACGTTACGTAGTCCCTGCTCAATGATCTCAGGATCATCCGAGGCACAATACATCCCTAGCAGGTATTCGAGTACATAGACAGGAACGTTAGCCCCTTCTTTGATCAGTTTAGTCAGATCCTTACGTACCACCCGCCCAGCAAAGTGTTCATTCAGCAGCTGATCCAGTTCTTTATCGTTAGCAGATTCCATGTAGGCTACGCTCTATCGTTAATTCGTTATTAGAAGAAGTCATCGGTAAATGCCAAATCAATGGTGACCTTATAGCGCTGCACTTCGATATTTAGGTCTTTGTCCTTCAGTACCAAGAAGTAATCTTTCTTACGGTCAAAATCAGTACCGGACAATGACAGTCTGACCTGTTTTACCCGTTCCGCAACAGAGTCGGTAGTGCTATCAAAAGTCAAAGTTTCTTCACTGGAAACTTTAAGATCCCCATCATAAATGGCAATGGATAAAGTCACTGGCATGACCAGCTCACTGACAGCTTCGGTTTGCATCAAATCAAACTTCTGGATGTTATTGACCATCTTCAGCGTGGATTTGGTAGAAATGACCTCAACTTTACGCTTGGTCCGCTGTCCAGCCTTTTCACCACGTAGCTGTTTTACCATCAGTACCGGTACCACAATTTCCTGAGGCATGATGCCGCCATGCACGAAACGTGAGCCTCCTACAAAATGGAAACGGTTCGCCCCTTTTGGAATCCAGAAATCAGTCGCAGATAGTGTGCCTGCCGTAGCTTGGGTTGAGCCTTTCCAGGCTTCCTTGCTCTCTGGTAAACCATGACCAATCACATAGCGTTTTTTGCTTTTCAATGTATTGGTAGGTTTTTCAGTCAAGCTTGAACGATCCGCAGATTCCAGTTTACTTTGCTGGAACAAGAAGCCATGGTCGGCTGTGATCAACAGGGTAGAAATATTGAAATGCATCAAGATTTTGCGGCTAAGTTCAGTCAGCTCTTCAATGGTATGTTCCACCGCCATAAAGGTTTCTGATTCTGTCGAGGCACTGTCTCCCCGAGCATCAATGACGTTGTGATAAACATAAATCAAATCATGATCTTTCAGTGCTTCACGGCCTTCATCACGCGACCAGCCTTTTACCGTTTCAGCGGTAACCGCCAATCCATTATAGGCTGCCAGAATTTTGGAGCGTGCTGCAGTCCCTTTGCTGGATTGTCCATCCACCCATACATCATCACCTGCGGCCTCTTTGTACTCCAAAGTCTGATGCGGCAACAACGAGGCCATGCCAAGTGTGGTGTAACTTGGGACAACGCCCAGCTGTGAAGACAAGGTCGCTTCGGAATAACGCTTTTCATTGATACGATCACGCAGCTCTACCGCAGCTTCATAGCGAAAAGCATCACTGATAATTACCACAACCCGGCGTTTCGTTGCAGAACTGAGTAAGGGTCTGACGTGAGTATCGTAGAAGTTCTGCTGATTTGGGATATCTGCCACTTTCCATACATTCAAGCGTTGCTCAGCTTCAATCCGCTCTCCCCAGTTGCGTGCCAAGTGGTCAATAAACCAGTAGGAATAGCAATTTTCGATTTCTTCATCGAGTTTTTTCAGGATATCGACATGAGCTCGCTGAGAGGCTGCACTGTAGTGGCGATAGGCCATATCAAAGCGATACAGCTCCTGCTCGTAGGCTTTATACAAGGCTTCGCTAGAGTCGAAATAGAAACCGGCATCAAACTGTAGTCGCAGACTGAACAGCTCAATCGCTGCCTGCAACGCTGTATAGACAGTGCGATATTTACGGCGTGTTGCATCGTCCTTATGTTTGGAAGCCCAATAGCCATCCAGACGGGTAGAAATAATCGTTCTGAAATGTTCCAGTTCAGCTTTGGCTGCTGCAGGGATATGACTGGCCAGATCGACAATGATCTTTTGTTCAATCACTTCAAAGGTCATGACATCGAGCAGCTGCTCCAGATCAAAAGTCCCGACCTTCTCCTGGATCCGCAGTGCATTGGCCACGGTCTGGGAGAGTGTATCGAAGGTTGGGTAGTATTTAGAACTGTCTCTCCAGCGCGACAAAAAGGCTCTGGCTGTTGCACGGGAGCTGACAGAAGACATCACCAGTTCCTGAGCCCATACGGGTACATCGCCCAAACTTTCACAGAAGCCTGTGGTCATCAAACGGATAAAGAACGTACCGAGCTTGAATGGTGCTTCCCCATTCAACTCTTCAACCGATGCTGGATAACCAATTTCCGCCTGTAATGCTGTGACTAAAGCTGGCACTAGTTGGAACTTTTCCAGTTCAGCAAAGGAGTCTGGATTTACTTCCAGACTCAGATTCTGCTGTACCATTTCATCCGCCAGTGCCAGAACGATATGCATGAGTTCGGCACTATCAGCCTTGACCACAGCCGCAATCATGGCCATATCCAGATCCTGTTCATCTGCATCAGGCTGGATATAACGTTTTAAGGTGCTCAGACGGGCTTTGGCTTTGAGGAATTCTTCACGTTTGGCCAGATGTTCTCTTAGACTCTGCTGCTGTAAACCCAGCTCATTAAAAATAATCGAGAAACGATCGGCATAGAAGCTGCGAGAATAGAGCTTGATGTCCAGTAGCCAGTCTTTTTCAGTTTCAGGCTCAGGGCTTGGGAAATACAGCAAGTATTTGCCCTGCTGATCTTGCAGTTCCAGTTTGAGCTTGATCGCCAGACTCGACTCTTCTGCCATATTCAGAATCTGGACATCATTTAGCTCTAGGGCTTTGATTTCTTCAGTAAATGACTGTTCAGCATCGTACCAAAAAACAATTCGGTGATTTTCAGTATAGAAAGCCTGTTCTAAGCCTTGTGTTATTTGGCTTAAATTCATTTACTTTCTCCTGCTGCACGAAATTCTTTATAAGTCTTTTCCCAATCCTCATCAGGATAAGCCTTTTGAATACTTCCTAAGAAATCTTCTCTATTTAATGTATCAAACGTCACATCTTTATAATTCACATCCAATTGAATCTTCTGCACTAATGATTCAGCTGTTGGAAATGTCTTGTTTAGCTCTCGAGTTAACCACTTTTTAATATTTTCCTCAGTGGGATTATCCCCATACGTCCCGTATAGATGGTCAGGTATATTCTTCTGAACAATAGGTAAATAATAATTAACTATCATTTCTTTTGATTTTTCTAGCTCTTCTTCAAGATGACCAGCCAATGATTTTTGATGGTCCTCTATTTTAGTCCTTAGCTCAGCTATTCTTTCTTCAAATCTCGATAAGGCCTTTTTAAGAATCACCCGACCATGGTTTTTACCTAATGATGGCGTAAAATTGTCTCGGATTTCTTTCAACTCTTTTTCTAAATCTTTAGAAGAAGCACTACCATTTTTATCTAGCAAATCAAAAGTGGTTTTTAGCCGCCCCTCTAATTCCTTATCCATACCTATTTTTTGAATCGAACGAGGAAGATTGAGTTTATTTCTCTGAATAGCAGCACCTGTTAAACTTAGCTCTACATATTGGAAATGTGGCTGAAATACACGTACCTGGCGTGCTATATCAAACTTAACTGGTGGTGCAGCTATTAAATTTTGCTGAATTTCTTCTAAATTTTTGACGTTCAATTTCTCTGGCTGTATTTCTGTAACCAGTTCTTGGATATGTTTAATTTCCTTCTCGGTCTGCGCTTGTGCTAAAGCAATCGCTTTTGAAGCAGGTGATAAGCGTGCCATCGCCTCTTTAATTTGGTCAGGCATTAAACGCATAGCATTCAAAATTGGTGCTTCCGTTTGTTCTTTTTCTAAAAAAAGTGCGGTCGGAGTGTAGCTAAATCCAATGTCATCACTGACTATCAAACCGTTTCTTAAACCGGAAATATGCTGAATCTTAATTCCATTATCCTGCAACAATTTTATCGCTTCTAAAGTGCCATATCCCATACGTAGGACATTCTCATCGATGTCTAAAAAAACCGAGATGAGTTCAGGACCTATGTTCTTGGATAATGTAACAATTTCTGTAGCTGGAATCTCCTGAATGCTTGGTGCTGCATAGCATAGAGAAGTATTAGTTTGAGCAATAAGGTCCCGTAAGACTTCGGAGTTGATATGTTGAAAAAATGTTTCTCTCATTATTTCTCCCCCGTCACTGCTTTCACGTCAGCCAACAAGTCCCCAAACTTGCCATAATTGACTTTCACCCCATCATCCAGATCTAACGTAATACGCTGATCGGCATAATGACGCAGCTTTTCTTCAAAAGTACTGAGTTCAGCCTGTTGCTTATGCAAGTCTTGCAGTTTTTTCTCGATACGTTTGATTTCAGCCGCAGAGTCACTACTTTCTTTTGCTGTTTCTAGAGAGTTGGCATACGCAGCCATTTTGGAAATCAGCGGCATCACGTATTCAGTACGCATACGCGCTAAAGTACTTTCGTTATAGCGGTGCAAGTACACCAACGCCTGGAAAGCCCCCTGTTTACCACTGCTAAATAACCAATAGATTGGACGCTTTTTATAGGTCTGCATGTGGTCTTTATAGAACTTACTGGCTAAGTAACGGCGAATGGTATCTTCCGCTGTTTCACTTGCTTTTTTATCCAAGCTTTCAGCCAGCCATTGCATATTGGTATCCAGCGTGTCTTTACCCCAAACCGCAGTTAGGAATTCTTGGATACGGTGCGTTGCATCGTCTTCAAACCAATGCATTTCGGTGAGTGGAATAATACCGTCTGCATCGGCAGGGAATTTTTGATAACGGCTGGCATCAAAATCTTGATTGCCTGCATGAGCATAGATCAAGCCTGGTTCGTCCAAGCTATAACGCCCCATCATGCAACCAAGTGCATAAGACACTAAACGCTGGCTGTCTTTTTCACGGTCGGCACGGGTCAGCGTAATTTGCTCATCTGGGACATCTGGCGTGAGTTCGTCCTGTAAACCATAGGCTTCAATAAACAGTTTATTGTTTTCTTCTTCCAAGCGTTTCATTTCAGCCACGGCGTCAGCATTTTGTTGTTGCCATGTATTAAATGCTTGTTCGAGGTTTAGCTGCCCCGTACGGATAATTGGGTTTTGAGTAAAGTCCCATGAGGTTTCATATGAATCCCAGTCGATTTTAGCTATTTCGATGCATTTTTTCCCGATGTCATTATTCTGTACGTTTACATAGGGAAGCTGCTCGACATTGCCAACTTGGAAGTTAAGGGTTGGATTTAAAACTTTCATTAAATCTGGGGCGATATGCGAACATAGAAATCCAGCGAGATTGCTGAAAGCATTTTCTTCTTTAGGAAATAGAGAAGAGCCCCCAACGTCAAAAATAAATCCTTTTGGATAATATCTAACGCCAAAATAAGATGAGCTTACAAACGACCAGCCAATAGATGGCTTGAAATAATAGGTAGGGTTGCGGATGACGGAATTGGGCATGAAGTCAAATAATTCCTTTCCATCATTTTCCCAATTTATTAAATACTCTTGATTTCCGTACCACTTACGGAACTCACCCCCTTTATTATAAGGAAACCATTTTTTTGCTGAGAGCTTAGCTTGATCTCGACTCTCCATTCCAAAGCCAACTTTTTGAATAGCTACTTCTTGCCAAAAACGTAAGAATCGATTGTTGTCCGCTGTTGCAAGGCCTTGGCGAGCATCGGCAACATCCCCCATTGAGGGACTAGTTTCAAAAATAGCTCTTACCTTATGACTCACCCAATAAGCCACAGGACTACCAGGAATTTTCTTAAAGTCATTTGCAGAGGCATAAAAAGATTTAGATAATTTGAATATATTATCTAGCTCATCATTTGAAGAAACACTCCCTTGTTTTTCAAATAGTCTTTTATACACACCCTTATAATCTAGGATAGGAGCCTTTTGGAATGTAAATGCACAACTACCAAAGTCAGACCCAAAAACTCCACGACCATTATGGCTCATCGTTTGTAAATTTGTTTTTTCAAATAGCCATTTTCTTAATTCCTCATAACTAGACAAAAAGAGATGGATCCGTAAATTTGAACAACTCCTATAAGTGATATTCTGCTCCTCAAATGATGTTATAAACATCAATATATGGAGTATTTTATGGCACGTAGACCAAGAAGAAATCATTCAAATGATTTT
>NZ_VPEG01000053.1:0-10971 GCF_013417275.1 Acinetobacter sp. YH16038
AGAGGAATAGCTACTCGATATGACAAGCTGAAAAGAAATTATCAAAGTTCTGTTGCTTTAGCCTGTATATTTTTATGGCTACCTTTATAGGGTTAATTATGAACAGTAAGTGTCAACAGACCCTAATGAAAGATTTTTAAATCAGATACAAATTCCTTTTAATAATTCCCTATTAGTTTGAATTTTTTAAATAAAATAGACCGTTAAATTTTTATAATTACATAATTTTACAATATCTACCTCTGTAAAATTCCCTTTATCAGCAAGTACTAAAAATGAATATACCGAAAAGGTATGAAATCCATATTCAGAGGGTTTTGGTCAAATGTAGTGCATTATGTAATGCTCAGGCATCTCTTTAACTCTATTCAGATTTTTAAGGTTCTCCCTGATATGAACATGCATAAGACGCTTTCATTTTGTCTCCCTCTTTTATTTTGCAGTCAACTGGCTTTAGCAGATTGGGTAGATGATTCTGTTAAAGCAGCCGAAGCGCATACCATCAAACTACGCCAGCATATTCACCAATATCCTGAACTGGGCAATATGGAATTCAAAACCTCGGAATTAGTACAAAAAGAATTAAAGTCCTATGGTATTGAAGTACGTAAAGGCTATGCCAAAACAGGTGTGATCGGCGTTCTAAAAGGTTCAAAACCTGGCCCCGTCATGGCATTACGTGCAGATATGGATGCCTTGCCGATTCAGGAAACGGCAGCTGTACCTTTTGCCAGCAAGCAGAAAGGTATTTATCAAGGCAAGGAAACTTATGTGATGCATGCCTGCGGTCATGATGCGCATACTGCAATGCTATTAGGTGCAGCCAAAGTGCTCGCTACCAATAAAGATAAGATTGCCGGAACCGTAGTTTTTGTATTCCAGCCAGCAGAAGAAGGCGGTGCAGATATTGATAACTTTAGTCAAGGTGATCAGATCGGCTCACGTAAAATGCTGGCTGATGGCGCACTCAAGAATCCTCAGCCTGAAGTGATTTTTGGAATGCATGTGATGGCGGGTATGCCAAGCGGCAATATTTTCTATAAAGATGGTGTAATTCTCAATAGCGCGGATCATTTACGTATACAGGTAGATGGCCATCAGGTACATGGTTCAATGCCTTGGGCAGGTCGCGATCCAATTTATGCTTCTGCACAGATGATTAATAATTTACAAAGTCTGGTAAGCCGTAAAGCTGATTTAACCAAAGGCATGGGCGTGGTCAGTATTGGAAGTATTCAGGGTGGTACCACAGGAAATGTGATTCCTAATCAGGTGAATATGGTCGGTACGATTCGTTCTAACAGTGAAGATGTCCGTCAAGGCATTTTAAAAGACTTGCCGGAAATGCTGGAACACAATGCCGCAGCCAATGATGTCAAAGTCAAAGTAGAAATTGCACCCTATGCACCTGTTACCACCAATGACAAAACCTTGACCGAATTGATGCGTCCGACTCTGGCTAAGGTGAATGGTGAAAATAAACTGCATCTGCTTGATAACAATGCTAGTGCCAGTGAAGACTTTGCTTATTATGGCAAGCTGATGCCATCATTGTTTGTCTTCGTCGGTGCAACGCCAGCCGATCAGGACCCAGCCAAAGCAGCACCGAACCATAACCCGAATTTTATAGTCGATGATGCGACTTTAAAAACCGGCGTAGAAAGTCATGTCCGTTTTATTCTGGATTATCCGAAAGTAGCTAATCAGGTACAAGCGAGCTGGAAGCAAAATAACAAAAGCTGATTCTTAGTTCCTCAAGCATGAGTGACTGGTCTCATTCATGCTTTTACTTCGCCGTATTAATAAGCAATTGGCCGTTCCGTACTAGCTTAGCTCCTACTCCATCCAGATTTGACATCTTGTGCCATTGGTCTCAAAGCTCACAGTGCTAAACTTTGACGCGCTAAATTGCTTGACTTTTGGAATGAATAAGGCAAATTCTAAGCCTGCTCCAGCCTCTAAAAACAAGCAATAATTTCGTAAAATCTGCATGGAACAAAACTATGGCGAATCACTTTGAATTCAATATCCGCGTCTATATTGAAGATACTGATGCGGGTGGCATTGTCTACCACGCTAACCATATTCGCTATATGGAACGTACCCGTACTGAATGGCTACGTGCTTCCGGAGTGAGTCACTACTGGCACCAGTCCGACTATAACTTTGTTGTGCACAAAATTAACGTCAAATATATGCGCCCAATCCTCATGGATGACCTGATTACCGTGACTGCACGTGTCATTTCATGTAAAGCTTCATCATTTGTATTGCAACAAAATATTTATCGTGGTGAAATCATGCTTGCATCTGGTGAGGTCGAGTTGGCATGTATTAGTGCAGACATGAAACCACGTCGACTTCCTGATGAAATCCGCGAACTGATTCATAAAGAATTGGAACAAGACTAAAAAAATTATTTGGCACACGTAACAGCTATGGCAACTCAGTTAGAATCATCTCTTCAAGTCTCAGATCTTATTTTACAAGCAAGCCCTGTCGTACAACTGGTGATGCTTTCTCTCCTGTTAGCCTCGTTGTACAGCTGGTATCTGATTGCCAAGTTAACCATGAGCTATAAAAAGGCTCAGGCTGATGACAATCATTTCCAGAAAATTTTCTGGTCAGGTGCCGAACTCAAGACGCTTTATAACAATGCCCAGCTCAATTCCAAACGTACTGGTCTGGAAGATATCTTCTATCAGGGTCTGGGCGAGTTCCTTAAACTTAAAAAACGCCATGCTCCAACTACCCAGTCAATTGAAGGTACTGAGCGTATTCTGCGTGTAGGTTTAAGTCGTGATCAGGGGCATCTGGAACAAGGCTTGGGTGCGCTGGCCAGTATTGGTTCAGTCGCTCCTTATGTCGGTCTGTTTGGTACCGTCTGGGGCATCATGAATGCCTTTATTGGTCTGGCAGATGTCGATCAGGTTACTTTGGCCACTGTCGCACCTGGTATTGCAGAGGCCCTGATTGCAACGGCGATTGGTTTATTTTCTGCAATTCCTGCGGTTTTAGCCTTTAACCATTTCACATCTAAAGGTGAAGCACTGTACTCTGACCGTGCTCTGTTCGCTGAAGAAATGGTGGCTCTGCTGCAACGTCAATCTGTGGGCGCTACGCAGGACAATGACTAATGGCCATTCAACGTTCAGGACGCTTCGAGCGTATTAAAAAACCACTGAAAAGTGACATGAATGTGGTGCCATACATCGATGTGATGCTGGTACTTCTGGTCATTTTCATGGTGACTGCCCCAATGATTACCAGTGGCATCAAGGTCGATTTGCCGCAAGCCAATGGCTTACCAATCGAATCCAAAGATGCGCCTACGATCGTTACTTTAAAAGAAGATGGTACTTATTTTCTGGAATATAAAAATCAAACCACAGGTCCTATCACCCTAGAGGCTTTGACGCAGACTTTGATAGAAGCGCAAAGCACTGCTGAAAGTGAAAACAAGGTCCTCAATGTCGTGATCAATGGTCATACCACCCGCCCTTATGGCGATGTGATGGCCTTGATGTCAAGCCTGCAGGATGCGGGTTTGTCCCAAGTGGGTTTACTGACCAAGCCATTAGAATAAAGTATGAAAAATTATCAGAAACCACCGTTTCAGAAGAAAGCAATTGCGATTGGGTTTACGCTAGGAATCCATGCAGTTGCTTTGGTGGGCCTGCTTTTTCTGGGCATGAGTAAGCCACCTGAACCGCCAAAACAGATTAAAACGGTCTTAATTAAACCTGAAGACCTCAAGCCGGTGACTCGTGAAGAAACTGAGTTTGAAGAAACTGCACATGAAAATATTGCAGAAGAAATTACCCAAACTGCTGAACCGAGTGTAGAGCCTGCGCCTGTAGTGCCAACAGCAGCTGCACCGACACCTCCAGCACCGCAGCCTGCACCAGCACCCCCACAGATCGATATTCAAAAAGCTCAGCAAGAAGCAAAAGCAGCAGAGCTTGCTCAAGCTAAAGCCGCCCAGCAAGCAGCCGAAGCTGCAAAACGTGCTGAAGCCGCTGAACAAGCAAAACAGACTGCTGCCAAAGCCAAAGCAGAGGCTGCACAAAAATCTAAAGCCGAAGCTGAAGCAACGCGTAAGGCTGAAGTAGAAGCACAGCGTAAAGCCGATGCTGCGCAAAAAGCCAAACTTGAAGCGCAGAAAAAGGCTGATTTAGCCGCCAAGCAAAAAGCAGAGGCTCAAGCTAAGGCAAAAGCGGATGCTGCGGCAAAAGCCAAGGCAGATGCCGAAGCTAAACGTAAAGCCGATGCGGCTGCAAAAGCTAAAGCAGAGGCGGATGCTAAACATAAAGCTGACGCTGCGGCAAAAGCCAAAGCAGAGGCTGAAGCTAAACGTAAAGCTGACGCGGCTGCGAAGGCTAAAGCGGAAGCAGATGCCAAGCACAAAGCTGACGCTGCGGCGAAAGCTAAAGCAGAGGCCGAAGCTAAACGTAAAGCTGATGCCGCTGCGAAGGCCAAAGCGGATGCTGATGCCAAGCATAAAGCTGATGCCGCTGCAAAAGCTAAAGCAGAGGCGGATGCTAAACATAAAGCTGAGGCTGCGGCAAAGGCTAAAGCAGATGCAGATGCGAAAGCCAAAGCAGAAGCTGATGCCAAAGCCTCTGCAGCCAAACAGGCTGCTGAAGAAGCTGCACAGAAAAAAGCGGAATCTAAGCGAATTGCCTCTACTGCAAAACGTGATTTCGAAAATAAAATCAGACGTGCATGGGATACCCCAGTGGGCTCCTCAGGCCAGAAAGCGACTGCTCGGGTCACTTTGAGCGATAGTGGTTCTGTGGTTTCTGTGGTGGTGAGTGCCAGTGATCCAGATATGAAAGCCAGTGTAGAAGCGGCAGTACGTGCTGCTGCACCTTATCCAATGCCTTCAGATCCGGATGCACGCCGTGAAGCACGAAGTTTTACTTCAACCTTTACAGCTCATTAATGAAAAACAGCCATAATAAAGAAAAAGTGTTATGGCTGTTTTTTTGAGTTAAACTTCAATTGAAACAGATTAAATAATAATCACTCCCCATAGTGATATAACAGTTTGATGATAAATTCGTGGTCTATTTCGCATAAATCCATGCGATGATGTAGCCCAATCACTTATAAATAACTCCGTTGATTTGAGTAAATAACGAATGATGGAAAAGACACGCAAACACCTACTCTGCCTTGCAATCATGACCACTTTGGGTGCGGTCACTGCGACCCAGTCTCAGGCCCAACTGCATCTGGAAATTACCAAAGCTCCTGAAGCTGCTCCTAAAATTGCCATTGTGCCTTTTAGCCAGGATCAGAGTATTTATCCGGTGGTGGAAAATGACCTGAATCGTTCTGGTAAATTTGCCAGTGCCTCGAAGAATTTACCTGCTACAGCACAACTAAATTCGCCAAATGCTGAAGCTTGGGCAGCTGCAGGCGTACCCTATGTGGTGACCGGTTCATCCAAGACCAATCCGGATGGTTCTTATAGCATTCAGTATCAATTGTATGATGTCGAAAAACGTCAATACTTACTGAATGAGTTGCTGACTGTTCCTGCTTCACGTACCCGTCAGGCAGCCCATATGATCAGTGATGCCATCTATCAGGCATTAACCGGTATTCCGGGAGACTTCACTGGCCGTATTGCTTATGTCTTACGTAATCCGGCAACGCCTGAGCAGCGTTATACCTTGCAGATTGCCGATACGGATGGTGAACAGCCAAAGACCATTTTGACTTCGCGTGATCCAATCCTGTCACCTGCCTGGACACCGGACGCGAAAAAAATTGCATATGTATCTTTTGAAACCAAACGTCCGGCCATTTATGTACAGGATCTGGCGACTGGTCAACGTGAAAAGCTGGCCAGCTTCCGTGGTTTAAACGGTGCGCCAAGCTTCTCTCCAGATGGCAAGAGCATGCTGTTCACTGCGTCTATGCACGGTAACCCGGAAATCTATCAGATGAATCTGGAAACACGTCAGTTAAAACGCATGACCAACGATAGCGCAATTGATACAGAAGCACGTTATGCGCCGGATGGAAAATCATTTATCTTTACTTCAGATCGTGGTGGTTCTCCGCAGATTTACCGCTATGATTTTAATAATGAAAGTACCAAACGTCTGACTTTCCGTGGCGCATTTAATGCCCGCGCGACCTTAAGTGCAGATGGTAAGAAACTTGCATTGGTTCATCGTCCAAGTGGCAGTAACTATAAAGTGGCTGTACAAGATATTAGCTCAGGTGTGACCAATATCCTGACGCCAACCAGCCTGGATGAATCACCTAGCTTCTCGCCAAATGGTCAGATGGTGGTCTATGCCACTCGCGAAGGTAACCGTGGATTGTTATCCATTATGTCTCTCGATGGCCGGTTCCGCATGAATTTGCCAAGTGAAACAGGTGAAGTCCGCGAACCTGCTTGGGCACCAAAATAATAGTTCAATATTTATAAATGCTTTACCCCATAATCAACCTTCATGGAGATGAAGAATGAACAAAGTAAAATTATTTGCACTTCCTTTACTTGCAGCCGCAGTCGTAATGACTGGTTGTGCCAGCCGTAAACCAGCAGCTGAAGTCCAAACCGGCAACCTGGATACGAGTGGCACCACCACTGTAAGCACTGAAGGTCTAAGTGAAGATGCAGCTTTAAGCGCTCAAAACATGGCAGGTGCATCTGCTAAAGGTGTAACTGCGGAAAATAAGGCTTATTTAGCTAAACGCGTGGTTCACTTTGACTATGACAGCAGTGAACTGAGCAATGACGATATCCGTACTCTGCAAGCACATGCCCAGTTCCTGATGGCAAATGCAAACTCTCGTGTAGCTCTGACAGGTCATACAGATGAGCGCGGTACACGTGAATACAACATGGCGCTTGGTGAACGTCGTGCCAAAGCAGTAGAAAGCTTCCTGATCACTTCTGGTGTAAATGCAGGCCAACTTGAAGCAGTGAGCTATGGTAAAGAAATGCCAGTTAATCCTGGCCATGATGAAAGTGCGTGGAAAGAAAACCGCCGTGTAGAAATCAACTACGAAGCTGTTCCACCACTACTAAAATAAGTGATCATTTAAATAATACATCATTCATAAAAAAGCACTCAATCGAGTGCTTTTTTATTAGAGGGATATTTGAAAGATCAAAGAATAAAATTACTCTTTGCCTTCAACTTCTTCAGCATTTTGCATGGATTCAATCATGTCATGTTTATTGAATTTTTTATATTCAGGTTTTGCTTCGTAATCCTTCCACGCTTCTTTCATCTTGTCTTCAGAAATTTCATCGAGATTAATCGCTTCGCTCGGCGTTGGAGTCGCATCAAACTTTAATGTTGTCATCTCTGTGCTCCTATGATCATTTTTTCCTTTGATTCAACATAGCACTTTCCACAAGAGTTGCAAGGGCAAAATCACAACAAATAATTCAGTTTAATTGTCCTTTTCGGACGTTCTCCTCTAAAATATAGCCGTATATCGTTTTGATCTTTTTTCCCCGATTATAAGTCTTGGAGTTTTTCCCTTATGTCATACCGCACCTTATCCCAATTTCTACAACAACAAAGCGGGAACCTCACACCTGAACTTGCACAAGTAATTGAAACAATTGGAAATACCTGCAAGCGTATTGACCAACTCCTGCAAAAAGGTGCTCTAGCGGGTGTATTAGGTAGTGCTCAGCATGAAAATGTTCAAGGCGAAGAGCAGAAGAAACTGGATGTGATTTCTAATGATTATCTGATTGATGCATTAAAAGTACATCCACATGTAGGCGGTTTAGCGTCTGAAGAACTGGATGAATTCACTTCAGCTCAGGAAAATGGTCAATATCTAGTATTGTTCGATCCACTTGATGGCTCAAGCAATATTGATATCAACATGTGTGTGGGCACCATCTTTTCGATTCTTCCTGCAAAAAATAGTGTAACTCAGGCAGAAGACTTCATGCAGGCTGGTGTCAATCAGGTTGCTGCTGGTTATGTGCTGTATGGCCCATCAACCATGATGGCACTGACTGTGGGTGCCGGTGTGGTATTCTTCACTTTCGATCCTGAAACTCAAGAGTTTCTATTGACTTCTGAAGCGATTCAGGTGGCTGCTGAAACTAAAGAATATGCAATCAATGCATCGAACCAGCGTCACTGGGAAGCGCCGGTACAACGTTATATCGATGAATTGCTGGCAGGTAAAACAGGTCCTCGCGCCAAAGATTTCAATATGCGCTGGGTCGCTTGTATGGTCGGCGATATTCACCGTATTCTGTGCCGTAGCGGGATCTTCATGTACCCATACGATTTAAAAGACCCAACTAAAGCAGGTCGTTTACGTTTAATGTATGAAGCCAATCCAATGAGTATGCTGATGGAACAGGCTGGCGGTGCATCAACAACTGGTCGTGTCCGCATTCTTGAAATCGAACCTACAAATCTGCATCAACGTGTTCCTGTCATCATTGGCTCAAAAAATGAAGTTGAGCTTGTGACCAGCTACCACCACTAATTTTTTAAACGGCAGTTGATCCTTGATTGACTGCCGTGGACTTTCTTCTTATGCCAACCATCTTCCTTGAATCCAAAGACAATCCTAAAATTAAACACTTACGCGGTTTAATTGAACAGAATTCTTATCGAAAAAAACAAGGGCAGACTGTGCTTGAAGGCACGCACCTGTGTCTTGCATGGTTACATGAAAACAAGAAAATCAATTCGATCTTCACGACTGAACATGCTTTAGCGCATCCTGATTTCGACATTATTTTAAACAAATATACCGGTGTGGTCTTTGTCATTGGTGAATCGCTTTATAAGGACCTGAGTACCTTAGGCACTTCGATTGCATGTATGGCGATTGTCGATATTCCAAGCTCAAGCCAGGCACTTGATTTTACGGCTGACACTCTGATCCTTGAAAATGTGCAGGATCCCGGTAATGTTGGCACCCTGCTACGTTCAGCAGCAGCTGCCGGTATTGATCAGGTCATTTGTACCAAGGGTTCAGCATCTATCTGGTCACCACGGGTATTACGTGCGGGTATGGGCGCGCATTTTTCTTTGCAAACTTTTGAAAATATTGCACTGGAAGACCTTTTACCGCAATTCAAGATTCCGGTATATGTCACCAGCTCACATCGTTCTAGCAGCCTGTACAGTAAAGACTTGCGTAAAGCCTGCGTCTGGATTCTGGGCAATGAAGGTCAAGGCGTATCTGACTATGCCCTGCAACATGCCGAAGCGGTGACTATTCCACAGCCAGGTGGACAGGAATCCCTGAATGTTGCCATTGCAGGCTCTATCTGTTTCTTTGAGATGGTGCGTCAACGTATCTAATACGGTATTTAGGTTACATTGTTTTAATTCCAGTCAGTGTATTTATAAAATAGATTACACTACAAAAATAATAAGTTTTATTGTCAACCAAATCGTTATTCCCAACGTTATATGCACATGAACTTGGGAATAATGGTGGGTATCCAATGACAGGATTTTCCATCTCTATGGATTTAGCACCGAAACCGTTGCAGTCACAAGATGCGAGTATTCTAAAGAGTACCGCTGAGTCTCGCCTGAAAAATTTCATGCAGGACGTGACCGGGCGTGCTTTGGTGATGATGGAAAGTGCGACTCAAGGACAACATGGGATCGCAATGGATCTGGTTCAGGAAGCTTTTATTTCTTTGCATAAATCTTATGCAGAAAAAAGCACTGAAGAGTGGTATCCCCTGTTCTATACGATTCTGAATAACAAATTACAGGATTGGCGTCGTAAAGAAGCACGTCGCAACCAGCCATTTTCCTTTTTCAAAAAAGTCAGCCTCGATGACGACGAAGTCGAATTTGACAATCTGGTAGATGAATCTACGCCCTCACCTTTAGAATTTCTGGATCAGGCAGTAACTGCTGAAGAAATTCAGGAGGCGATTGCCAAATTACCTGTGCGTCAGCAGCAAGCATTTATGCTCAGAGCCTGGGAAGGCTTTGATACTCAAACTACAGCGCAAATTATGAACTGTACAGAAGGCAGTGTGAAAACCCATTATCACCGTGCTATTCAAGGTCTACGTGCCTCTCTAGCACACTTAAATCCATATCTGGGAGGATCATCCGAATGAAGCAAGATGATTTCTTAAAGCAAGTAACTTCCAAACTTGATGGACTGGCACAGCACCACAAAGATAAACCGGTGGTGATGAATCATGTGCTGGAGCATATTCAGGACGCACAACATTCACGCTTTGCATTTCTAAAAATGTCTGGCTTTGCTTTGGCTGCTGCGATTGCTGGCGTGGTAGTGCTACCGAATATTGTCAGCCATAACGAACCTCAGACTCAGGCAGTATCCACCCCCAAACTCTCCCCACAGATGCTTGAAGATCTGGAAATGTTAATGGTCTTAGGTGAGGACAAAGTTCCACATGGCAGCTAAAAGATTAGCAATTGCATTTTGTGCATTCAGCTTCCTGCAAACCAGCTTTGCGGGATTTGAACGTTTTTGGATTTTTTCCAAAGATGCCAATACGCAGGTCAACGAAACCTGGGATACACTTTCTGATTCCGAGCAACTGGCATTAATTAAACGTTATCAGTCCTTAAAAGAAATGCCTGAACAGCAACGTATTAATTTACAGCAACGCATGGATTGGTTCACCCAGCTTCCTGAAGCTGAAAAGCAGCGTATGCGTGAAACCTGGCAAATGATGAGCAGCCAGGAACGTAAGGAGTTAGGGGCACGGATGCAAAAAGCAACACCAGAAGAACGACTGGCGATCCGTGAAGAATATATCCAGAAATACCAGCAACTCACTCAACCTAAAACTCATTAATTTAAGTTAAATAAAAAAGCCTCCATCTGGATAATGCCAGTCAGTTAAGCAAATATTAGTAAAATGTAGTAAAAATGAGTGTATGTAAATACGCTCATTTTTTTATGACTTTATCTGAAAATTTAGATTGCACCCTTCAACATTCTTTACCTTCACTT
>NZ_VPEG01000006.1:0-137064 GCF_013417275.1 Acinetobacter sp. YH16038
TGTGCTGGCGACCATAGCAAGAGTGAACCACCTGATCCCTTCCCGAACTCAGAAGTGAAACCTCTTAGCGCTGATGGTAGTGTGGGGTCTCCCATGTGAGAGTAAGTCATCGCCAGCTCATTATTCCTAAAAAGCCCTCTGCTCACGCAGGGGGCTTTTTTTATATTTATATAATCACTTTTCTCTCTTTAACGACTAATTTTTTACAGCTGTATAATCTCTGATCAGCTGTAAAATGTTATACTACTCGTGTAAATATTTTTTATTCTCTGAGTCATATGCAGCAGATTCTCATAAACACATTTGTGTTGATATGGCTCAGTTTGATTTCTCCACAGCTATACGCTGTAACAGAATTAAATTTTGATCATCATCAGTATGTCAAACTCGATGGAGAATGGGATTTCTACCCCAATCAGCTGATTGATCCCACTTCTGAGCAGCGACCATCCCCATTAAATTCCTTTAGTCAGACTCTGGCTGTTGAAAAAGTTCATTTACCTAATTCTTTCCTGACCTTAACAGGTCATAAAGACTATATTGGAACTTTTCAAAAAACCTTCAAGCTGCCTGAATCAGCCATTAATCATGCGGTTTATGTTTACATACCATACCAGTATGGGGCTTATCGCCTGTATGTTGATGATCATCTCCTGATAGAAGTAGGGCAGGTAGGCATACATGGTCAGCATCAGACCATGATGGCGCCAAAGTTGGCTTCTTTCTTTCCCTCACAGCGGGAAGTGACGATTACCATTCAGGCTTCAAGTTATCACCATATCCGTGGCGGGCTGGAAAACAGCATGTTTATTGGCTTTAACCAGCCTATTCTGGATAAGTTTTATGATCAGGTGATTCCTTTAAGTGTGATCAGTGGCGTTCTGCTGATGATTGGCTGCTTTATGGTGTTCTTTGCAGTATTTCGCAGCCTTAAAACGCAAGCAGGTAATTTGCTGCTGTTTCTAGGGTTATTTATTCTGTGCTTGAGCCTGCGTAGCTTCTTTGCAGTTCCATTTATTTATACTTTATTCACGAATATTTCCTGGGTATGGGGCACACGATTTGAGTATTTACTGACTGAATTGGCGACTCTGTTCTTCCTGATTTATATCTATTTATTGCCGTATCGACTGTTAAATCCTTATTTATTAAAAATCACAGCTTTGCTAATTAGTATCAATGTAGCTGTGACCCTGTTTACGCTGCCTTATATCTTCCAGAGCTTCTTTTTCCAAAGCTTTAGTATTGCAGTACTGGTTTTTATTAATCTGCTTTATGGCGCTTACCGCATGCACAAATCGCATGTGCGTTATTCCAAGATCAATTCTATTGCGGTGGTGCTGGTCTGCCTGACCTTCCTGCATGACTATTTACTTGCGCTTAAGGTAATTGATTCAGTTGAAATTGCATTTTATACCTCCTGTGCCTATTTTATTTTAATTACCTTTCAGCTCAGCCGTAATTATGCGGTGCAAAGTATTAATACCGAGTTGTTAAACAAGCAGCTTTTGCGCCTGAATAAAGAACTTGATCAGAAGGTTCAGGACCGTACACGTGATATTACTCTGCTTAATGAGAAACTCGCGCAGCAGGTGAGGCTGGATTCGCTGACAGGTGCCTATAATCGCTTTGCCTTAAATGAACAGCTTCAGCAGCAATATGAACATGCGATCGTAAACCAAACTTCGCTGGCTGTTTACATGATCGATGTCGATTATTTTAAAAACTATAATGACTATTATGGTCATCTCAAAGGTGATTATATTTTAAAAACACTGGTTCAAACCATTCAGCAAATATTGCCTGAAAATGGCTTTCTGGCACGTTATGGGGGTGAGGAATTTGCGGTTTTACTGGCAGATATTTCCTCGCAGGAAGCCGAAGCTTTTGCCGAGCAACTTTGTGAGGTCATTCGTCAGCTCAATTTGGAACATGCCAATCGTGGGGATGACAAGACCTGGATCAGTATCAGTGTTGGGGCAGCGATTATGGACGCTGAGCATATCTATAAAAATGTTGACCGTTTACTGAAAACAGCAGATCAGCGGTTGTATCAGGCGAAAATTCTTCGTGATTCAGCCTATATTAAATAATAAAAAATCTAATCAATACATCAGCTATCTTATTGAGATTATGTTATATCCGCTTACGATTCCTTTACTTTTTTATTATTTTAGCCGCTGTCTGGAATGCTAAATTGGTACTTATCTGAATGAAATTAGCATGAAAAATAACAATGAAACAGACTCAATTAGCAGCAATTTTATTATTAGGCTTGGGTTCCTATAGCCTGACCGCCTGTGCCCAAGATAAGACTTCAGCATCCCCAGCTGGACAATCCGCTGCCAAAACCACACAGCAAGCCTATAAAGTTGAAGAATTTACGCAGTTGAATGAGCCATGGGCACTGACTGAGCTGCCAGATCAGCGTTTACTGATTACCGAAAGATCTGGAAAGTTAAAATTATTTAATCCAGCCAATCGCAGCACTCAAACTGTTCAGGGTATTCCTCAAGTGGCCTATGGCGGACAAGGTGGCTTAGGCGATGTTGTACTCCATCCTGACTTTACCAAGAATCAGTGGGTATATCTCAGTTATGCTGAACAAGGGCAAGGTGGTTATGGTGCAGTCGTGGTTCGTGGCAAGTTGGATCTCACCAAGAGCACACCACAACTCACTCAGATCAAAAAAATCTGGACTCAGGTACCGAAATTTTCTTCCGGTCAGGGCCATTATGGGCACCGGATTATCTTTGGCTCAGATAACAAACTCTGGATCAGTTCGGGTGAACGTCAGCAATTCAATCCAGCTCAAGACATGAAATCCAATGCCGGCAAGATTATTCGTCTGAATGACGATGGTTCAATTCCTTTCGATAATCCATTTATGAATCAGGGTGAAATTGCCAAGCAGGTCTGGAGTCTGGGGCACCGTAATCCTCTCGGTTTGGCATTTGATCCACAAGGGCAGCTTTGGGTGATTGAAATGGGTCCTAAAGGCGGTGATGAGCTGAATAAAGTGATGAAAGGCAAAAATTATGGCTATCCGATCGTCTCCAATGGAGATCATTATGATGGCAAGCCGATTCCAGATCACAGTACCCGACCAGAGTTTGAAGCACCAGCACTAGATTGGACTCCAGTAATTTCTCCTTCAGACTTGCTGTTCTATACTGGCAATAGCTTTCCTCAATGGAAAAATAAAGCCATTGCTACAGGTCTGTCTTCTCAGGCAATGATCGTGATTGATACTACTCAAAGCCCTGTTAAAGAAATACAGCGACTGGATATGAAAGAGCGGATTCGTGGTGCGATTCAGGCCAAAGATGGCTCACTCTGGGTGATTGAAGATGGTCCAAAAGCCAAGTTGCTTAAGATGACCGCCCCTCAGTAAAAAGCTAAATAGTTAATATCAGAATGAAAGAAAAAGGCCCCAACTCCTGTGAGGGCCTTTTCAAATTTAGCTCAGATACCTTTCCTCCGGTATCAATCAGCATCCTGCCGATGTTTTATTCTTGTTTTTGCAAGACTTCCTGTCTTGGTATGCACTCAATATAGCCTGAGTCAGAAAGACCGAGTAGAGGCATTGACCGCATCTGCTGTAGGCCAGAGGCGACAAGGTCACTTGAAAATATTTATCCAATTAATTCCAGAGTTCTCAGGATAATTTTGCGATATGGTAGAGATAGAAGACCTTATTAAAGCTCATCTCTCTATTCAATAAAAAATATCTAAAAGAATTCAATAAAATAATAAAAAGAAGAAGCACATGCCTACCGTTCAAATTGAAGTCCGGCAGCAATATTCCCAGGCTGATGAAGAGCAGTTACTCGACAGCGTATTTCACTGTGTGAAAAATGCCTTTCAACTGCCTGACTATGACCGTAATATCCGGCTGGTGGTACATGAAGCCCATCGTTTTCAATATATGGTTCATCTGGCCCAGCCTGAATATTTTACTTAGATCAGTATTGACTGCTTCGCTGGCCGAAGTCTGGAGACCAAGCGCAAACTGTATCAACAGAGTGTAGAAAGCTTGGGAAAACTGCATTCCGTCTGACCATATCCTGATTCATCTGCAGGAAAGTCCATTGGAAAACTGGGGAATCCGAGGCGGACAAGCAGCCTGTGATGTCAATTTAGGCTTTAATGTAGAGATCTGACCTTTTTAGAAAAATACCAGATTTTAAATACAAAAAAGCCCCAACATCCTGTTGAGGCTTTTCTGGATTTGCTTTTCAGATCTGACTCCTGTCTGACCTGTCAACGTCCTGTTACTCTGCGCTTTTTATTGTTGTTGTATCGCTTTGCAGACTTCCTGTCTGTCTATGAATCAAACTATAGCCTTGAACTGAAAGTGGGAATAGCCGACAAATTCTGCGCTGCCTGTAGGCTAAAGCGCACATCGCTGTCGTCCTCAGGCACTGACATACTGGATCAGCTTATCCACGACATCTCTGAGTGTTTTATTGTCGAATTCATTTCCTTCAAAGCTGTAGTCTTTATTGCGACTAAAAATGTCTCGCAGCTCTACAATCGCATTGGTATCCACCATACCGAGCTGAGTGCCGACCTGGCGGATCTGATCAATGGAACGTGAGCCATTAGTGACGCCATAACCTATATAGGCTGCCGGCTTGCCTTGCCATTCCTTGGCCAGATAATCCAGCGCATTTTTTAATGCCGGGCTATAGCCATGGTTATATTCGGGACTGATAAAAATAAATGCATCCGCAAGGGCAATAAAGTCAGCCCATTCCTGCTGTTTCGGCTGATCATAAATACCGGTCAATGGGGGATGAGAACCAGCAAAAAGCGGAAGATCCCATTCTTTTAAGTCGACAAGTTCGGTTTCAAGCGTGCTAAAACCATATTTTTTAATTTCCTGTAGTACCCAATGTGCGACCTTAATTGCTGTACGTCCTTCACGCACACTGCCAACCACAATATAAATTTTCATATCTTTCCCTTTCTTATCGCATGCTCATCAAATTAAATTAATCAGATTTCTGAACAGAGACTAGAGAGGATTTGTATCCAGAAACTAAAAAAGCTCCCGAAGGAGCTCTTTTAAATCATGTGATTAGCCGATATTACATCAGCTTCACGCCTTGCTGGCCAGCTGGAGTAACTTTGAAGATTTCGACTTCAAAGGTGATATTTTTACCTGCAAGCGGATGATTAAAGTCCACTTCGGTAATATCATCATTTACGGATCTTACTACGCCATACAAAGTCGATTTGGCCTTGTCTTCAAACTCGATCATGTGACCTTCGATCGGACGTTCGCCAAATTTCACCGTATCAAATTTTTGGACATTTTCAGGATTCCACGGACCAAAAGCTTCTTCGGGCGGGAGGCTGACGGTACGACGGTCACCAGCACGCAAGCCCATCAAGGCTTTTTCAAAACCTGGTAATAGGTTGCCATCACCAATGGTCAGGCTTACCGGTTCTTCACGGCTACGGGTATTGTCAATTTCTACGCCACTTTCGATCGCGACAGAAAAATGAAGCTCGACTTTAGAGCCGTCTTCAACACGAGTTTCCTCGTTAGGATTAATAAAATCAGTCATGTTGCGCCTGTGCACGTTGAATTCGGTGTTTTTCCAGGAAAAACGTATCAATCAGCAGCAGAATCGTACCTAAAGTAATGGCACTATCCGCAATATTAAAAGCAGGGAAGTGGCTGTTCTGATAATAGACATGAATAAAGTCAACCACATAACCCAAAGAAATGCGATCAATCAGGTTACCAATAGCACCACCCAGAATCAGGGCAACCGCTAATGGTAATACTTTCATGCTCTTTGGCATACGCATCAGCCAGAACACGAAAACCACAGACACTAAGCCTGCAAGAGAAGTAAAGAAATAACGTTGCCAGCCACCGGCATCGGACAAGAAACTAAAGGCAGCGCCATAGTTATGTAACAGTGTCCAATTTAAAAAGGGCAGGACGGGCACCGGATCTGCATATTCCAGATGTGTTACCGCAATCCATTTGGTCCATTGATCTAGAATGATCGCCAGAATAGCCAGTCCAATCCACCACAAATTGTGAGGATAGAACTGGAACAGACCCTTTTTCTGCTGTGGGTTAGGCATATTTTCTCTCTTCACCTTGGCCGCTCGGGAGGTTAATAATACAACGACCGCATAGTCCTGGATGTGAGGCATGTGTATTCACATCAGGAAGCACGTGCCAGCAGCGTACACATTTCTCGCCATCTGCCGCAGATACTTTCACGCGTAGACCTTCAAGTTCAGCGTCATTGCCTTGAGCAGCATCAAACGGATTCACGATTACCTGAGAAGTGATCAAAACGAAACGCAGCTCATCACCCAGACGGTCTAGAACAGCTTTCAGTTCATCATTGGCCCACAGCTCAACTTTGGCAGACAGGTTTGAACCCACCAGTTTCTCGTTACGCGCATTTTCAATGTGCTTGTTCACCGCAGATTTCACTGTAATCAGGGTTTGCCAGTCTGCTTCAGACAACAGGTTTGCCTGTGCTGAAACTGGAATATCGTACCATTCAGCAGTGAACACATATTTCTCGCTTTGACCTGGAATTAGTGGCCATGCTTCTTGAGCGGTGAAGCTCAGGATTGGTGCCATCCAGCGAACAAAGGCTTGTACCAGATGATACAGCGCAGTTTGCGCAGAATGACGTGCCTGTGAATCTGCTTTAGTGGTGTACTGACGGTCTTTGATGATGTCTAAGTAGAAACCACCGAGGTCGTTAATACAGAAATTGGTCAAGGCATTGGTCACGATATGGAAGTTCATATCTTCATATGCTTTCTTGATGGTTTCCTGTACATCATTGGCGCGTTGCAGGATGTATTGATCCAGTGCAATCAGTTGATCTACAGGTAGTGCATCAGTTTCCGGATTGAAGCCATTCAAATTCGCCAGCAAGAAACGCAGGGTATTACGGATACGACGGTAACCATCTGATGCACGGTTAAAAATTTCTTTACCTGCGGTCATTTCATAACGGTAATCTGCTGAAGCGATCCAGAAACGCAGGCCGTCTGCACCCATGTTCTTGATAATGTCTTGCGGAGTAATAATATTACCCAGCGATTTCGACATCTTGCGACCTTTCTCATCAACCACGAAACCGTGAGTCAGCAGACCTTTATATGGCGCACGTTGATTGATTGCCATAGAGGTCAATAATGAAGACTGGAACCAGCCACGGTGTTGGTCAGAACCTTCAAGATATAAATCAGCTGGATCAGTTAACTCTTCACGGTCACGCAGCACTGCATAGTGAGTTGTACCAGAGTCAAACCATACGTCTAAGGTATCGCGAACTGCGTTGTACTGCTCAGCATCATTACCAATAAAGTCTTTGGCTTCACGATTATACCAGGCATCAATACCTTCCTGTTCGATTAGTTTAGCCACTTCTTCGATCAGTTCAGGTGTACGAGGATGCAGTTCATTGGTGTCTTTGTGCACGAAGAATGGGATTGGCACGCCCCAAGTACGTTGACGTGAGATACACCAGTCCGGACGGCCTTCGATCATTGCCTGGATACGGTTTTTACCCCAATCCGGAACGAAGCTGATGTCATTTTCAATGGCATTCAATGCGCCCTGACGCAGACCTTTTTCATCCATGCTGATGAACCATTGTGGGGTCGCACGGAAGATAATCGGAGTTTTATGACGCCAGCAGTGCGGGTAGCTATGCTTGATCGGCTTATGTGCCCATAGCTTGTTAGCTTCGCCAAGCGCCGCAATAATTTGTGGATTGGCCTTGTAGATATGTTCGCCTGCAAATAGTGGTGAAGTCGGTAAATACACACCATTACCGCCCACTGGATTATCTACTTTCAGGTTATACAGCAGACCAACTTTATAATCGTCCACACCGTGGCCAGGTGCAGTATGTACAGCACCAGTACCGCTGGTTGCAATAACGTGTTCACCCAGAATAACTGGCACTTGACGCTCAGCGATTAAAGGATGTTGTAGTACCAGATTCTCAAGTTTCGCACCGGCAAAATCGGCAATCACTTCAACCGCGTTAAAGCCATAACGTTCAGTCGCAGATTCAACCAGATCTTTAGCCAGGATAAAGTTTTGCGCCGCTTTATCTTCACCACGTGCAACAACCAATTGGTATTCAATTTCAGCGTGCAGAGCAACCGCCTGATTCGCAGGCAGGGTCCAAGGCGTAGTCGTCCAGATCACGATATCGGTTGAGTCTTTAACTTCAACACCTAAACGTGCAGACAGATCCGCCAGATCCACCACGGTGAAACCCACGTCAATCGCGTCTGACTTTTTATCTTCATATTCAACTTCAGCTTCAGCCAGTGCTGAACCACAGTCCAGACACCAGTTCACCGGTTTAAGACCTGGCTGGATATGGCCATTTTTCGCGATTTCACCGAGTGAACGCACGATGTTGGCTTCCTGCTTGAAGTTCATGGTGAGGTAAGGATTGCTCCAGTCACCAAACACGCCCATACGGATGAAGTCTTTTTTCTGTAGCTCCACCTGACTCAATGCATATTCGCGGCAAGCTTTACGGAAAGTAGGCGCATCCACTTTAACGCCGACCTTACCGACTTTTTCTTCAACTTTCAGTTCAATTGGAAGACCGTGACAATCCCAGCCTGGCACATAAGGCGCATCAAAGCCGTCCATGATGCGGCTTTTAATGATGATGTCTTTAAGTACCTTGTTGACTGCATGACCTAAGTGAATCTGGCCATTGGCATATGGAGGGCCATCATGAAGCACGTATTTTTTCTTGCCAATTCGCGATGCACGAATCTGCTGATAAATGTCATCGGCATACCACTCTTCTAACCATTTCGCTTCACGTACTGCCAGATTTGCTTTCATTGCAAAGTCAGTACCTGGGAGGTTCAGCGTGGCTTTATAATCCACTGCATTTTCAGGAGTTTGCTTATCGCTCATGCAAGTTGTCTTCCAATTTAATCAGTCATTAGACTGACACGTTTTACAATAAAAATACGGGACATTAAAAGGGAAATGTGGGGTGTTTTCGACGAAACTCAAGCAGTTTCTCAACATCATCATCAATTCCGGCCTTTAACGCTTCAAGCGAAGGATAATCTTTTTCGCCATGCAGATAATTCAAGAAGGTTACCCGCATTAACAGGCCATACAGATTAGCAGAAACATCAGGAAAATGTACTTCTAATCGCCATTCCGGATGAGTCTGTTTGATCGCAGGGCGGGTACCTACATGACCGGCACCAAACAGGCTGCCCTGATCATAGCCGGCAATACCCGGCTGTTCAGGATTTTCTTGCTGAACCTTGGCGCTGAGTGATCCGGTTTCACAGACGACTTCAACCCCATAAATACCCTGCAGACAGGGTCTATGCCGGTTTAACCGGACATTAATGGTCGGGAAATCAATGGTACGACCAATCTGGTCGCCGTATTGCACCCGGCCGGTAATACTATAAGGACGTCCCAGTAATTTGGCTGCCAGAGCCAGGTCACCCGCTTGCAGAGTCTGACGGATGCGGGTAGAACTGACCCGTTCACCATCCAAGGCAATGGTATGCAGGTTGGTAACCTTAAATCCGTAGTCTCGCAGGAATTCACTATTACCTTGACGGTTTTTACCAAAGTGAAAATCATCCCCCAAGACCAGATGCGCTGCATTCAGTTTATCTTTCAGAATGTCGGCAAAGGCTTCGGCACTCAGGCTACGAAAATGATGATCAAACTTGGCGACTGCAATATAGTCCACACCCAGTTCGCTTAAATATTCCACTTTTTCACGCAAAGAGGAAATACGCGGCGGTGCTTCATAACCTTTAAAAAATTCAAGCGGTTGTGGCTCGAAAATCATCACAACAGTTTTTAGTTGCTCAGCTTCTGCAACAGCTTTTAACTGTTTGATCATGGCCTGATGACCCAGATGCACGCCGTCAAAATTACCAATCGTAACGGCGGTTTTTGGCAATTCAGAATGTGACGCTAAAGCATTGAGACGGAGCAGCTGCATAGGCGAAATCAGGGAATTGAAAAATAGGAAAGGCTATATATTGCCATAATCTCAACGATTCGTCTTGTTGTTGTGTTTTTATGCAAAAAAATTATTGAAAAATCACGAAACCCATCAAGAAGAAAGTGTGCCATCCAAGAATCTTCTGCGGTTATTTAAGTGAAAGATCTGCAAAACAGAAATCTAAAAACCCGCTTTTCATTGCCTGGATTTTGCTTTCTAATGTCACGGTTTTCTCAGTATCGAGTAGTTTGCATGTCAGATTCGGCACTCATTATGGCATTGGCCAGTGAATCCAAAGGTTTGTTCGAAGCAGAAGGTGTAGAAGTCCACTATAGTGGCATCGGCAAGGTGAATGCTGCTTTTAAGGCTTTTGAAGTGATTCAGAAAACTCGCTGTAAGACCCTGATTAATCTGGGCACCGCAGGCAGTTCCCATTTCAAGGCGCATGAACTGGTCGAAGTTAAGCGTTTTGTGCAACGTGATATGGATGTTTCACCCTTGGGGTTTGACGTCGGCATTACCCCGATGGATAATCATTTGCCGGGTGCAATTGATCTGGAACCGTTCTTTGCCCATTTACCGAAAGGGGTTTGTGGAACAGGGGACAGCTTTGAAATAGACTTACCAAAAGTGGCTTGTCAGCTGGTGGATATGGAAGGCTATGCGCTGGCCAAGGTATGCAGAAAATTGGATGTGCGCCTGATTTCAGTCAAATATATTACTGACGGTGCAGATGATAGCGCTCACTTGGACTGGGAAGAGAATCTGCTGCTGGGTGCGCAGAAATTATTGAATTTATATCGAACGTTAAAATAATAATAAAGGGTGAGAGAAGGGGTCGGCGACCATAAAATTTATGGTCGTATGCCAAATAATTTTTGCGTTGACCTATTTTTCTTGTGTACGCGGAAGTACGCCGTACAGCATCATATGTACAGTATGCTGGATAATCCGTTGTTGCATGCTGCGGTTACGTAAGGTCTTGCCTGTTACCATTTCCATCTGAGTCGCGAAATCTGCATAGTTCTGGGTTACCGCCCAGATATTCAGAATCAGCAGTTCAGGATCGATATCTTTAGAAATCTTGCCTTGTTCCTGCCAGTTTGAAATCACTTTGGCTTTACGCTTGACCAGTTTTTTCAATGGACCTTTTAAGATTTCTAAAATGTGCGGCGCACCCTGAATCACTTCCAGAGCGAACAGGCGTGAAGCTTTAGGCTGGGTACGCGATACTTCAATTTTTTGCATCAAATAATTGGTAATCGCTTCTTCAGGCTCAAGATCAGCTTCTAGCATTTGTAAAGGTGCCAGCCATTTTTGTAGAACGGTCGTTAAAACCTCTACATAGAGCGCCTCTTTATTTTCGTAATAATAGAAAATATTCGACTTATGCATTTCTGCAATTTGCGCGATCTCATCTAAACTCGCCCCATTAAAACCGTATAGGGAAAAAACATCGAGTGCAGCATTCAGCAGCTGGTTGCGTTTTTGAGTACTCTTTTTTTGTTCCATCAGCAAATATTAAAAACAATTAAAAAGGGAATTTTTAATTGTACGTCAAATCATCAGATTTGTGCATCAAGTCAGGTGCTAATTTTATGAATAATGATGATTTATTCTTTAGATTAAAGATATAATTAGTATCGGTTTAAGGCGCAGGAATTAAAAACCAAGCTTTTGAAAAGGTTGATGATTTTTTAAGTACTAATTATTACCTTGAAGCATCATAAAGTTAAAATAAAATTAATGAATGAAGTTGAAATTTTGCCAATTGCTGAATAAATAATCAGTGAGACAGATATTCTCTTGATTCGAAATAAGGAATCCAGAATAAACAGTTATTCCAGATTCCCTCACATTTTAGGTTGCCAGAACGGCATTCAGAACCTGCTGTTCAAGTTCGGCGAATTTCACATTCTTTTGTCGTGGACGTGGAAGATCAACTTTGAACTCTTTGGCAATATGGCCTTTATCCAACAGGATAATCCGGTCTGCCAGTTGTACGGCTTCACTCACGTCGTGGGTGACCAGAATCGCGGTAAAGCCCTGTTCAGTCCATAATTTTTCAATTAGGTTCTGCATATCCAGACGGGTCAGGGCATCCAGCGCACCAAGTGGTTCATCTAGCAATAAAATACGTGGCTTATGTGACAAGGCACGTGCCAGAGCTGTACGCTGACGCTGACCACCAGATAATTGTGAAGGCCAAAGCCCAGCTTTTTCTTTTAAGCCGACTTTCTCCAGCATTTGTGAAGCATTGCCATGCTGATCTTTTGGTAAGCCAAGTTGTACGTTCTGTTCGATGCTGCGCCATGGCAATAGACGCGGATCCTGGAACATCACGCGGATATCATCAGCGGTAATACCTTCACGAATATGACGCGCAGACTTGAATTTAATTTCACCGTAACTCTGTTTTTCAAGATCGGCAATCAGACGGAGCAGGGTACTTTTACCACAGCCACTACGTCCAACAATCGCCAGAAATTCACCCGGCTGAATATGCAGGTCCAGATCTTCCAGTACCTTCACCGAACCATAGAACTTGTGCAGCTGTTCAATAATGATTTCGGCACCCGCAACGGCATTGGGATTGATGTCGGTTGCAGCAGGCTCCTGCACTGCAGTCGGATCATTGGCAAGACGCCCTAAGCTGAGATCAGTCATCACATGCTCCTCAATATTTTTTCAATTATTTTTGATAGCCAGCATGCCAGCGCAGCAGGAATCGTTCTAAGGCCACGGCTAGGACATCTGCCAGTTTACCGAGCAGGGCATACAGTAAAATACCCACCAGTACGACATCAGTTTGCAGGAATTCACGCGCGTTCATGGTCATATAACCGATACCGGACTGGGCAGAAATCGTTTCAGCCACAATCAGCAGTACCCAGACCAGACCAAGTGAAAAACGTAGGCCGACCAGAATTGAAGGCATTGCCCCTGGCAGGATGATTTCTTTATAAAGCTGCCAGCGAGTCAGGCCATAGCTTTTACCCATTTCAATCAGCTGGGGATCGACTGAACGAATCCCATGATAGGTATTGATGTAGATTGGGAAAAACACACCAATCGCGACCAGGAACAGCTTGGCTGATTCATCAATCCCGAACCATAAGATGACTAGGGGAATGAGTGCCAGTGCAGGAATATTGCGGATCATCTGCAAGGTGGTGTCGAGCAGGGTAGAGGCAGTTTTGGATGAACCATTTAACAGACCCAGCAATAGACCCAAACCACCACCTACCAATAATCCGCTGATGGCACGTCCTGCACTGACTTGCACATGCGTCCACAGTTCACCGCTGAGCAATAAATTCCAGAAGGCTAAAACCACGGCACTCGGTGCAGGCAGAATCCGGCTTTCCAGCAGGCCTGTGCTAGAGGCAATTTGCCAAACTGCAATCAAGAAAATTGGAACCAGCCAGGGCAGCAGATGCTGCTCCAGAATTGTTCCACGTGAAACCTTCTTTTCTGCGAGGGTTTCAACTGAAACGACTTTCGACATTAAGCTGGCTCCTGAATACTCTCAGCCTTCTTGTTCTCATCTGGAGTGTAGTTATTTGCCACAATCTCACCGAATGGACCAGTCAGGTTTGGCTGAGCCAGTTTTTGCTGAGTTTCAAGCGGAAGTAATGGGAATACCAGTTCCGCAAAACGGATCGATTCTTCCAGATGTGGGTAGCCTGAGAAAATGAAGGTATCGATACCTAGATCAGCATATTCCTGAATACGTGCTGCGACAGTTTCTGGATCACCTACAAGCGCTGTACCTGCACCGCCACGTACCAGACCTACACCTGCCCACAGGTTTGGAGACACTTCGAGTTTGCTACGGTCGCCATTGTGCAGCTCAGCCATACGACGTTGGCCGACAGAGTCCATTTGCTTGAATTTCGCTTGTGCAGCAGCAATAGTGGCATCATCTACATACTGGATGAGCTCGTCTGCTGCTCTCCATGCTTCTTCATTGGTTTCACGCACGATCACATGCAGACGGATACCGTAGCTCAGCTTGCGACCTTTCGCTTCCGCTTTGGCACGCACATTTTCAATTTTTTCTTTCACTGCTGCAGGCGGCTCACCCCAAGTCAGGTAAGTGTCAACCTGATCAGTGGCCAGTTCAACGGCTGCATCTGAAGAACCACCGAACCAGAGTGGTGGATATGGTTTTTGAATTGGTGGATAAAGCAGTTTGGCATCGTCCACACTTAAGCGTTCACCATGGAAAGTGAAGCTTTCGCCGGTATGTGAACGGGTCAGGATTTCACGCCAGATGGTGGTGTATTCAGCTGCAGTCTTGTAGCGTGTTGCATGATCTTCATAAACGCCGTCGCCTTTTAGCTCTTGCTCATCACCACCCGTCACCAGGTTCAGCAATACACGGCCACCAGACAGACGGTCAAAGGTTGCAGCCATACGTGCAGTCAGGGCAGGCGTAGTAACACCTGGACGCAGCGCGACGAGGAATTTCAGTTTTTTAGTGGCATCAATCAGGCTGGCTGCAGTTAACCATGGATCTTCACATGAACGGCCAGTCGGGATTAATACACCTTCATAACCAAGATTATCGACCGCAACCGCAATCTGCTTCATGTAGGCATGATCAACCTGGCGTGCACCTTTGCTGGTACCTAAGTAGCGGCTGTCGCCATGTGTCGGGATAAACCAGAAAATTTTCATGTCTTTGATCCTTAGATTATTTGCCTGCCCAAACGGCTTGCTGAATATTGATAGATTTCGGAATGATCTTGAGTTCGCTGAAACGGTTTGCGAGTTCCTGCTGATCGGCAATTACTTTCTTGGTGAGCGGTGCCGCACCAGACGGATTCGGACGACGCTGGATAAAGGTCTGGCTGACAATCGGTTTTAGACCGGTACTTTGTGCAAAGATGCTTGCAGTTTCAGCCTTATGGCTTTGTACCCATTTATCTGCAACATTGACCTGCTTGATAATGCCTTTTAAGGCTTGCGGGTGATTTTTGATCAAATTTTCTGAAGCCAGGTAAAAGGTATAATTCGGACTTAAGCCCTTGCCTGAAGATAAAACTCTGGCTTTATCTTCTACTTGAGCCGCAGCATAGTACGGATCCCAAATTGCCCAGGCATCAATCGCCCCTTTCTGGAAAGCTGCACGCGCATCAGCAGGGCTTAACCAGACCGGCTGGATATCGGTCCATTGCAGACCCGCTTTGCGTACTGCCTGCACCAGTAAATAATGTGAGCTTGAACCGCGGTGTACGCCGACACGTTTACCTTTGAGCTGGCTCAGCTTGGTAATTTTGGAATTATGCTGGACCAGAATGGCAGAAGATAAAGGTTTTGCAGTTTCATAAGCAAAATAGTGCAATGGCTTATTGCCTGCCTGAGCGTAGACAGGAGGTGTATCTCCAGTTGCACCTACATCAATAGAACCTACCGCCAGTGCTTCTAGAATTTGTGGTCCGCCTGGAAATTCGTTCCAGCTGATTTTTGCATTTGGAAATTCCTTTTCAAACAGCTTTTGCTGCTGTGCAATCACCAGGTTTACAGAGGCTTTTTGATAACCCACACGCAGCTGTTTAACTGAAGGATCCACTGCCCAAGCGGCACTTGAACCCAACATCGCGCAAGCAACTAATGCAGCGTTCATCCCATGACTGGAGGTCTTGAACCATGTGATTGCTTTGTTGTGTAGCTGATGTTGAGTCATGATTAAATCCCCTAAATTGTTCTTTGGTTTACTTCGCGATAATTGCAGATTGAATATTCAGTTTGGCTGGAATCAGTTGCTGGCCATAAAAGGCATCAGCCACCTGTTGTTGTTTTTGTGCCACTTCGGGAGTGAGTGGTTTTACTCCAAAACCCATGCGTGAAATAGACGTTTTCAATACATCAAAGGCCAAACCTGTTGGTTTTTCCAGAAGTTTGGCGGCTTTATCCTGATGAGCAGAGACCCACTCAGTGGTCAGGTTGAGTTCATTCACGACAGCTTCAATAATCTGTGGGTTGGCTTCAGCAAACTTGCGATCTGCCAGATAGAACTGATGGTTACTGATGATGTTCTCACCCGTGGCGATGACACGGGCACCAATCTGATGTTCTGCTGCAGCGAAGAACGGGTCCCAGATCACCCAGGCATCGACAGCACCGCGTTCAAAAGCGGCACGGGCATCAGAAGGTGGCAGGTAAACCACTTCGATATCACTGAGTTTCAGATTGTTGGCTTCAAGGACTTTAAGTAGTAAGTAATGAACATTTGAGCCTTTATTTAAGGCAACACGTTTGCCTTTCAGATCCTGAACTGACTGGATATTCGAATCTTTTTGTACGATTAGCGCTTCAGCTTTCGGTGCTTCAGGCTGATTGGCCACATAGACCAGATTTGAGTTCGCTGCTTGAGCAAAGATCGGTGGCGCTTCACCGGCTTCACCAAAAGATACGCTGCCGACATTCAAGCCTTCAAGCAACTGAGGACCAGCCGGGAATTCAACCCATTTCACATTCACGCCTTGTTCTTTTAATGACGTTTCTAAGGTGCCACGTTCTTTTAAGATCGGCAGTACGCCATATTTCTGGAAACCAATATTCAGGGTCACGGCTTCCTGTTTTTTGCCACAGCCAGAAAGCATCATCACGCCAGCCACCGCAGCACTAAGGACCGCAGTTTTTGTGAATAATTGAATGTGTGATTGGCGCATGAATCAGAACTCCTGAAAATTTAGAAATGTGAAATGAAGAACTTAGGCATACGCTAAAGCTTTTTACTTTTCTAAAAAAATAACTATTCAGGAATTTCTAATGAAGAAAAAAGATAAATAAAAAAGTGCAAAACTTATGCAGGAAAGTGATTTACACATTAATTTAGGAAAAAAGAATTATTTATATAAGACAATGAAATATAAAATTATTTATTCTAAATAAAGTGGCCAGATATGCTTATTAGAAAATCAGCAATAGGATTTTTATGCTGAATACAGGTTTTATGAATATCGTTATCTAAAATAGAGATATGAGAGCGAATAAAAAGTCACTTTAAAGTGACTTTTTACAGACAATTGAATTGCGCTGATAATTATAAAAAGCCTGTCGGGCATCAGGCAAATCATCTACTGATGCCGGTTCAAAACCCTGTTCCAGAAACCAGTGTGCAGTACGGGTCGTTAAAATAAACAGTTGCTGAATACCCAGACTTTTGGCCTTATCTTCCAGATAATGCAGGATCTGGCTACCGCGGTTGGATTGACGGTAACTTGGATCTACTGCAACGCAGGCGATTTCTGCGGAACGCAGTTCATTGCCCGTAGTCGGAATCGGATACAGGGCAGCACAGGCCAGAATCATGCCGTCACGCTCAATTACCGCGAACTGGTCAATTTCATTTTCCAGACGCTCCCGCGAACGGTAAACCAGAATACCTTCTTCTTCTAAGGGGCGGAGCAAACGGATCAGGCCACCGACATCCTGAATATCGGCCATACGCACTTCTTCATAATGCGCATCGGTGATCATGGTGCCGGAACCATCCCGGGTGAACAGTTCTTCCAGCAAGGCGCCGTCATAGGTATATGAAATCAGATGAACACGATTGACGCCATTTCGGGAAGCTTCCTGAGCGGCCTTGAGCTGGAGCCGAATTTCAATATCCTGTTCATCAGAAAGAATATAGTCATCCAGTTGCTGTGGGGTTACTTCCCGTTTTAACTGGCCCTTACTGTCGAGCAGACCATGCTGTCGACCCAAGATAATCAGTTTATCTGCTTTGAGGCGGGTCGCAGTTTTGGTTGCAACTTCTTCAGCTAGAAGGTTAAAAACTTCGCCTGTCGTTGAATAGCCGGTCGGACCGAGAATCACAATATTATGATTGTCCAGATGACGTTGAATCGCATCAGTATCAATCGCCCGAACTTCACCAGTTAACTGAAAATCGACCCCGTCACGGATGCCATAAGGTTTGGCTGTCACAAAATTTCCTGAAACGGCATCAATGCGCGCACCATACATGGGTGAATTGGCCAGCCCCATCGACAATAGCGCCTCAATCTGTAAACGGATCGATCCTACTGCATTCAGTACACAGCTTAAGGATTCACGAGTTGTGACCCGACGCTGCTGATGGAAAGGGGTCTCGAAGCCACTCGCAGCCAGATTCTGGTTAATCTGCGGACGCGCGCCGTGCACCAGAATCAGCCGGATTCCTAAAGAATTGAGCAGGGCAATATCATGAATGATGTGCTGAAAGTTGTCATGCAATACCGCTTCACCATCAAACATGATCACAAAGGTTTTATTGCGATGAGCATTGATATAAGGCGCAGAATGGCGAAACCAGTGCACATATTGCAAGGTGTTGCTCGGTGAGGTTTCTGCTGCAGTCATAGCTGTGCCTATTTCAACATTTAAAGATCTAGCTTTGATTCTAATGAAAAAATACTGAAGTGGAAGTACAGATATAAAAAAACACCTAAAGCGAGCTTCAGGTGTCTGCTAGAAGGGCAGAAAAGAGAATGATTAGTTGATGATTCGAACAATCTTGTCATTACGATCGTTGACTAGTACATAGTCACCATTGATTTTGTACCATTGCTGGTTTTTACCTGCTTTCGGCAGACGGCGTGCTTCATAGCCACTGACTTCAAAGCGACGGTTGTCATACTGGTTTGGCAGTTTTTGACCTACACGCCAGTCACGGCTTGGGTTAACCCCACGGTTGTTGTAACGACGGTCATCCCATTTTTTCGCATCTTTATGATTCCAGTGCGGTGCTGGTTTATGCGGTGCATAACGTGGATCATGATGCTGCGGTGCTGCCATTGCAGAAGTAGCAACCAGCGCACTAAGAGATAAGGCAATTGTAGTTAAAACTTTTTTCATGGCTCTCACCTAAAAATCTGTACATGTTTTCGATGAGATTAAATTAGCGAATAAGTAGATAGAAAGCGTGAGGCCAGTTTAGTGGAATTGTTAAATTCATGAAGGAATTTAGGAGATTAGCCACGATTAAAAGGAAAGCTCTAAAATAAGAAAAAGCCTAAAAAGGCTCATCCGAAAAATCAAAAAGCCCAAACGAGGTTGGGCTTTGCATCAGGTTCTAAATCAGTCTCCGATAATCCGGACAATACTGTTATTTTCAGAGTTCACCAGAATGTAGTCATTGTTGACTTTGTACCATTGCTGCTTACGGTCTGGTTTAGGCAGTTTATGGTCCTTATATTCGACCTTGTAGCCATTACTGCGATAATGCTGCGGCATGACATAGCCAGGCTGCCAGCGTAACTGTTGCAGACGTTTAACACCACGTTCTTCACGCATACGACGTTTATCATACTGGTCTTGGTGATCGTCATGGAACTCACGCGATTTCTTGGCCTGATGATGACCCGGACCCCGTTCCATACGCTGTTCATCATTGAAATGAGGGGCAGCGTTTGCAACATTTGCCAGCATGAATGCACTGCAGGACATCGCCAATGCTACCAGAACCTTTTTCATGTTGAACCCTCATTCAATTGTTCATTTTCTACAGTAACTAATGTACGGAAAAATTGCAGAGAAACTGTGAAGAACTGGCTGAAGTTTTATATCAATTACAGAGAAATTATGATTATGCCATGATTTTACATAAGCTTAGGATGCACTTCAGTCAGTTGACCAGTTATGCCCAGCCCCATTGGCATTTCAGCAAAACAGGGATCAAGATGCAAGCGCAATGTCCTGAATTGTGTATCAAAACCGTCTCAAATTAGTGGAAAAATATTCTTTTTAAGCACCAGATCTTGATTCGGTCATTGCAATTTTTCAATTCCACTGTTCCGTTAAACCCTGTAAGGACTGAATGGCTTCAGCCACAGACTCTGCCTCGACTGCATCTTCTAAAGCCAAAATCAGGGCAGTTGATAACTGCAAGTTTTCAATACGACGAATAGTTTCAGTTTTACGTTTTTGGTCTGCCATTTAATTTTCCTTCGCTTTGATTTAACTTGAAAAGCATTATAAAAATTTTATATTAATTTGAGAAACCGAATAATTTTATATTATTGATTCGTTAAAACGATTTATGTCTGTTTTTTAAAGAATTTAAGGATAAAAAAGAGCATCATCCGTAAATGTGCTCTTTCGGGGTCTAATGAACGATCTTAATAGGCATAGTTCAGATCAGTATAGTCACTTAGGGATTTCTGTACATGTGCCTGAATAAAAGTACGCACATCTTCTGCTGTCATTGCTTTGCCCTGATTGCTGATCACATGTTCAATTTCAGGCTGACCTTCGATCTTGATGCGATAGACAAAGTGTTTCGCTACCTGATAACGATCGCCCAGCTTTTCGATACCCGTCACATAATGATAGGAATGTTCAAAATTCAGATCGGTATGGGAAAAGACAAACTGGTCAAACAGTTTCAGTTTTTGACCATTTTCGAGTGCCTGAATGTCATCGACAATGCTGGCATCAAACTTCATGCCGTATTTTTCAGAGATCGGCTGCTGATCGACCAGCAGAGAGACCATGCCATCTTCCAAAGTCGTCACGGTGATGTTGTTTAAGTCAGTCATGTTGCACTCAAATAAAAATCTGTTGGCGCTAGTATAGGGGAATTTGCAGCGAACTGAATAAAGACAGTATTGTAGAAATAAGAAAGGTCTGGCTGATTCAGTCTGAAATCTGGATGAATTGGGCAGAAGAATAAGCCAGCTTTCAAATGGGTCTTATCTTTATAGAGTTTAAAAACAAAAAGCCAATGCGGACATTGGCTTTTAAATAGGCGTCAATTAAAGCTTAATCTTGAGCATCAATACTTTGACCATTCATATGCAAGCTATCTTCACCCATCAGGTACAGATAGGCTGGCATGATGGAATCCGGTGTCGGTAAGGTTTTCGGATCTTCATTCGGATAAGCCTTGGCACGCATTGCCGTACGTGTAGCGCCTGGATTGATACAGTTAAAACGGATATTCGAATTGACCCGTTCTTTGGCAAATAACTGGCTCACTGCTTCAATGGCAATTTTTGAAACTGAATAAGCGCCCCAGCATTCCCGGGCTTCACGACCTACGCCGGAACTGGCAAAGACCACCGAAGCATGTTTGGATTTTTCCAGCAGAGGTAACAGGGCTTGGGTAATCACAAAAGGCGCACGAAGGTTAACTGCCATGACATCATCCCAGACATTGACCGGGTATTCCGCCAACGGCACTCGTTCGCCTAAAATACCGGCATTATGCAAAATCCCGTCCAGACGGCCAAACTGGCGATCGAGCGTGTCGAGCAATAACTCATAATCACGTTCAGAGGCGCTAGATAACTGTAATGGGAGAATGGCAGGTTGCGGCGCCCCCAAGCTTTCAATCTCGTCATAGATGACTTCAAGCTTGTTTAAGGTACGCCCATGCAGAACTACAGTCGCCCCATGCAGGGCATAGCTGATTGCTGCTGCACGACCAATGCCATCGCCCGCACCCGTGATCAGGATGATACGATCTTTTAACAGATCGGGGCGAGGTTGATATTCTGAATACTTCATTATCTACCTCCTCATTATTATTGTTAAGTGTCTTCAGTAGTTTCAGGAATCAAGACAGGACACTTGGCTCGCTCAAGACCAGTTTTTGAATGTGCTGGTGTAACTCGTTCACTGTATTCACTATATAGTCGGCTTGCCAGGCTGTTAAGTCATCTTTGTATTGCAGTGGTAAATAACCGTATGCTGCCAGTATGGTATACATTTTGGCATTGCGGCCAGCATCAATATCCCGTGGATGGTCACCGACATAGATACAGTCTTCTGCAGCCAGCTGTAACTGCTGGGCAGCCAGATACATTGGCTCCGGATCTGGCTTGGTTCGAGTTACATCTTCCGGACAGACCAGTACGGCACAGCGCTCGGTCAGGTTTAAAGCTTTGAGTAAAGCTTCGCTCAACCAGCGCGGTTTATTGGTTACGATTCCCCAAGGGATATCATTTTCCTCTAATTCTTCAAGTAGAGGATACATTCCGCTGAACAGGTCTGTATCCACAGCAATATCTGCACCATACATATCCAGAAAACGCTGGCGATGATCCAAGAAAACCGGGTCTTCCAGTTGCAGTTCCGGATAGACCAATTTGACCATAGCACGTGCACCTTCTGAAACCTGGGTACGGATCAGATCAGCTTCCACCACGTCACGGCCGGCTTCACGGCACATATGCTGGATAATCCGGATAAAGTCAGCTGCGGTATCAATTAAAGTACCATCCAGGTCGAATAGAACCGCCTTCATTGGGCAGCCTCTTGCGCACTTTCTTTAACGGTATACACCATATAGTTCACGTCAACATTCGGTGCCAGCCAGTAACGCTTGGTCAGCGGGTTATAATGCAGGCCAGTCATATCTTTCAGTTTTAAACCGGCATTACGGATGTCGTGCGCCAGTTCAGACGGCTTGATGAATTTGCTGTAATCATGTGTACCTTTGGCCAGCATACGCAGGATATATTCTGCGCCAATGATCGCGAACAGATAAGATTTTGGATTACGGTTAATGGTCGAGAAGAAGACATGGCCACCAGGTTTGGCCAGTTTATAACAGGCCTGAATAATAGAGGCTGGATCAGGTACATGTTCCAGCATTTCCATACAGGTAACCACATCGTATTGACCGGCTTGCTCTTCTGCCAGCTGTTCTACCGGAATCTGACGGTATTCAATATTGCTAACATCTTCCTGCTCAGCATGGATGCGTGCCACATTCAGTGGCGCTTCGCCCATATCAATGCCCAGCACCTGAGCGCCACGGCGCGCCATGCTTTCTGACAGGATGCCCCCGCCACAGCCCACATCCAGCACTTTCTTGCCGCTCAAGCCACCAGCATGTTCATCAATCCAGTTGAGACGCAACGGATTGATCATATGCAATGGGCGGAACTCGGAATGCTGATCCCACCATATAGCTGCAAATGCTTCAAACTTGGCAATTTCTTGTGGATCAACATTCAATTGCGACATCGGTGTTACCTCAATCAGTCGTGATTATTTAAAATTTAAGTTCGCCCAGAGGCGGTATAAACAGATTTAACTTCTTGTAAATCAGTACACTTGTTTAGTGTAGCGATTCTGGAAAAAAAAGCGATAAAAGCTGTAAAAAAGTTCACAGAATAAAAACGAAACCGGCATAATTACTTTATAGTGAAGCCATAAATTAGACATAATGATTTAGAGGACGATAATCCCAATGAAAAAATTTATTTTAGGCACTGTAGCCGCATCTGTTTTGGCATTTTCTGGCAGTGCAATGGCCGCCAACTTTGTAGCAGGTCAAGACTATCAAGTCCTGGCGAATCCAGTAAAAGTTGAAAAGCCGGGGAAAATTGAAGTCCGTGAATTCTTCTGGTATGGCTGTGGTCACTGCTATTCTCTTGAACCACACATGCAAAGCTGGTTAAAAAAATTGCCTAAAGATGTACGTTTTGTACGTACTCCAGCGGCGATGAATCCGCTATGGGAACAGGCAGCTCGTGCGTATTATGTGTCTGAAGCTCTAGGTGTTCGTCAAAAAGCACATTTGCAGCTATTCCATGATATTCATGCGAAGAAACAGCCAATTCTGGAACAGGCTCAATTGGCTAAGTTCTATACCCGTTATGGTATTTCTGAAGCGAAATTTAATACCACCTATAAATCATTCCCGATTTCTTCAAAAATCGCACAGGCCAAAAATCTGGCTGCGACTTATCAGTTAAGCGGCGTACCAGCGGTAACCGTAAATGGTAAGTATGTGGTTCAGGGCGATGATGCCAAAGTGGTTCAAGTGGTAAATTATCTGGTTGAAAAAGAGCGTAAAGCTAAATAAAACCAGATCTGCATGAATCTAAAAACCCGCTGTTATATGCGGGTTTTTTATGTCAGGATAAAATTGAACTGCGAAATAGATTTCACTCAGATGAGATCTCAGGCTTGAGATAAAATTCCACGAAATAACAGTTCTAACTGCTTTAGGCTTTGCGCTTTGAAGTCATTTATCCGAGTTTGCCGCAGTGCAGGATCAGGCTGTGCCTGAAGCTGAATCCAGCCCATAGCCCAGTTTAATGCGAGAGGAACCAGGATCTGTGCCAGTGCGGTTAATTCGGCTGGAGAAGGAGATTGCTGGACGGCTGGAATCTGTTCCAGGGTATGCCTTAAATCTTGGGTCAGATAATGAATTTCCCGCTCAATCCCTTGTCTGAGAATGATAGAACCGCCCCAACGTTCGGCACTCACAAATGTCCAGGCTTCGGGATGTGCATCAACTGCCTGAAAAAACAGTTCGATCTTGGCTGAAAGCTCATCAAGAGAAAAATCTGCAGGTCCTAACTGATTCAGCACACCTTTGAGATGAATTGAAACCTGATCCAGAAGTTCTAGTCCCAACTGATCCATATTCTGAAAGTGTCGATAAAATGCGGCAGGTACTAGTCCGACTTCATGAGTGATTTCGCGCAGGCTGATGCTGCTAAAGGCATGGCCACGGCTGCTCAATGCCAAGGTAGCATCGAGGAGGGCCTGACGGCTTTGTTGCTTGCGTTCTTCACGTAAAGACATAGGGATTTTCCTTCGGCAGATCTGCAGTTTAGCAAAAAACATCTGTCTATCGCAGTAGCCCCAATGGACTGAAAAATCTATACAAGCAAGGCGTGTCCAGTGATTTTGTAAATGATCTGTCCTCTGTTCCAATCTTGGCGGAGGCTTCTGTTATACTGAGCCGCAATTATTTTTAGTCAACAGCAGGACCTATTATGCGTATCGACCAACGAGCATTAGATCAATTACGTGAAGTGAAAATTACCCGTAACTATACACGTTATGCGGAAGGTTCCGTATTGGTTGAATTTGGTCATACCAAAGTGCTGTGTACTGCCAGTGTGGACAGCTCTGTACCACGTTTCCTAAAAGGTCAGGGCCAAGGCTGGGTAACAGCAGAATACGGCATGCTGCCACGTTCAACACATACCCGTAGTGATCGTGAAGCTGCTCGCGGCAAACAAAGTGGCCGTACTCAGGAAATCCAGCGTCTGATCGGTCGTAGCCTACGTTCAATGGTCGACCTGAAAAAACTTGGTGAAAATACCATTACCATTGACTGTGACGTGATCCAGGCAGATGGTGGTACCCGTACTGCATCAATTACGGGTGCAGCCGTAGCATTGATTGATGCCATGAACGTATTGCTTGAGAAAAAGAAAATTAAACAGGACCCACTTAAAGGTCTGGTAGCAGCCATTTCTGTAGGTATTTTTAAAGATGAAGTCTTGCTGGATCTTTGCTATGAAGAAGATTCAAACTGTCAGACTGACTTGAATGTCGTGATGACTCAGGCAGGTGAATTTATTGAAATCCAAGGTACTGCTGAAGATAAGCCATTTACCCGTGAGCAATGCAATGACATGCTGGCCATGGCTGAAAAAGGGATTCAGGAACTGATCAAGAAACAGCAAGAAGCTTTGGGCTGGTAAGCTTTTCAAGTTGTAAAAAACGCATCTTCGGATGCGTTTTTTATTGTACCTACACATTGCCTGACAAAAAATGAACAGGATCTGTCTACTGTGTAACCTCTGTTTTAAGCGATGATCTTTTAACCAAATCTCATTCAGAGGGGTATAACATGAAAATATGGTTAATGGCATTTTCAGTATTTGCTGTGCTGGGTTTAACTGCCTGCGATTCGAATTCTCGTGATGAAAACCGCGATGGTGCAAATATGGAACGAGGAAGTGATACCAATTAACAGAGTAGAGCCCATTCAACCTCTATGATTTATATCCTTGAGAATAAGAAAAAGGGTGCTGTGGCACCCTTTTTTAATAATAAGACTTTAACCATTAAAACGCATCGACAGGTCAATGGCTTTGACATCTTTGGTCAGTACGCCCATCGAAATATAATCTACGCCTGTACTCGCCACTTCACGTAAGTTATCAATGGTGATATTGCCTGAAGCTTCCAGTTTACAGCGACCAGCCACATGTTTAACGGCATCAATCATTTGCTGCTGACTGAAATTATCCAGCATCACGATATCAGCCTCGGCTTCTAGGGCCTGATTCAGTTCATCCCAGGTTTCAACTTCCACTTCAACTGGTTTACCCGGTGCAATCTGGTGGGCCATGGCAATCGCCTGGCGAATGCCGCCGGCTGCCATAATATGATTTTCTTTAATCAAAAAGGCATCGAATAGGCCCAGACGGTGATTCTGACCACCACCGACAGCAACAGCATATTTTTGGGCAATACGTAAGCCTGGCAGCGTTTTACGGGTATCTAAGAGCTTGGTATGCAGACCGTCCAACTCTTTGACATAGGTTGCTGTTTTGGTCGCAACTGCAGACAGCGTCTGTACAAAGTTCAGGGCAGGGCGTTCTACAGTCAGTAGGCTACGTGCAGAACCGGCCAGTTTTAGAAAAGCTTCATTGGCAGCGACATGATCGCCGTCATTTTTTAGCCAGATCACTTCTACACTCGGATCATAGGCCTGAATCAGGGCATTGACCCAAGGCTGACCAGCAAGAACCATTGCTTCACGGCTAATAATCGTGGCAGTCGCCTGTTCATCTTCAGGAGTCAGCAGGGCAGTAATGTCACCATCGCCAATATCTTCGGAGAGTGCTTGTTGAATATTGATCTGAATCGACTGTTCTAGCAAAGCCTGAGATATGCTCATGAGTATTTCCGTATCTTTTTTAGCCGTGAAAAATTGTGCGTTATCTTAACACCGTTACATTAAAATGAGCGATTTTTCATACAGCCTGCCGGGATGAATTGAGATTTGCCTATGAAAGTTTTAGCATTAAGCCGGCTGCAATCCTGATATTGCAGATTTTATTTTTGTACAGGACAGTTTTATGCAACAGGCAGCTGAGTTTCAAATCCGGGACGGGCAATTGCTCGGGGCGCGCCAGATCCCTTCTCCAAATTTTAATCAGCGGCCTGAACATACCGACATCCAGTTACTGGTGATCCATAACATCAGTCTGCCGCCGTCACAGTTTGGTGGTGGCTATATTGAACAGTTTTTTCAGAATCAGCTGGAGTGGTCAGTGCATCCGTATTTTCGGACTATTGAAGGCATGCAGGTGTCGGCGCATCTGCTGATTTTGCGTTCTGGTGAAGTGCTGCAGTTTGTGAATTTCAATGACCGAGCCTGGCATGCAGGTCGTTCTAACTATCTGGCCAAAAAAGAATGTAATGATTATTCCATCGGGATTGAACTGGAAGGCAGTGATGACCTGCCGTTTGAACAGGCACAATATGATGCCTTGGTCAAAGTCACCGCCTGTTTACAAGACTATTATCCAAAAATGCAGCAGCATATTGCCGGACATTCGGATATTGCACCGGGACGTAAAACCGATCCGGGACCATATTTTGACTGGTGTGCTTTTCGTGCCCAGTTACAACATTATAAGAACCCATGACCCTTCAGGAAGTCATGTGATTAAGCAATGAACTTCTTTTGCAAGTTTCATTACAATAGGCCCAAATTAATTATTAGGTGAATAGGATGGCGCTTTGGCGTTCGACCGTAATTGTCAGTGCGATGACCATGTTGTCGCGGGTTCTGGGATTGGTCCGGGATGTGGTTTTACTGAATGTATTCGGTGCCGGTAAAGATTTCGATACCTTCGTGGTGGCATTTCGTATTCCAAACTTTTTCAGACGACTGTTTGCAGAAGGGGCATTCTCCCAAGCCTTTATTCCGGTACTGACTGAATATAAGACCAGTCGCACCCATGCAGAAGTGCAGATCCTGATCAGCCGGGTCTTTGGCTGTCTGGCTACCTTCATGACCACCCTGACCATGATTGCCATCATTGCCGCACCGGTGATCATGTATATCTATGCGCCAGGGTTTCATGGCGATGAAGCAAAGTTTGCGCTGGCCACAGACATGTTCCGTCTGACCATTCCATACCTACTATTTATGTCACTGACGGCTTTTGCCAGCAGTATTCTGAACAGTTATGGCTCTTTCAGTACGCCAGCCTTTGCTCCGGTTTTATTGAATATTGCCATGATTGCCGGTGCGCTCTGGCTCACGCCTTTTATGGCAGAGCCGATTATGGCGCTAGGTTGGGCCGTCGTCATTGCCGGGATTTTGCAGCTGGCAATCCAGATTCCAGAGTTATGGCGTAAAAACCTGCTGATTCCACCGAAAGTGGACTTCAAGCATGAAGGGGTGGATCGCATCATGAAACTGATGCTACCCGCTTTATTTGGTGTATCCGTCACCCAGATCAACCTGTTACTGAATACGGTTTGGGCCTCTTTCATGCAGGACGGTTCAGTGTCGTGGCTGTATAGTGCTGAACGGATGACCGAGTTACCATTGGGTCTGATTGGTGTGGCAATCGGTACCGTGATTCTGCCGTCCTTATCCACACAGCATACAGAAAAGAATCCGGAAAAATTCCGCGACATGATGGATTGGGCAGCGAAAGTCATTGTGCTGGTGGGTCTACCAGCCAGTATTGCCTTGTTCATGCTGTCAACACCGATTATTCAGGCATTGTTTGAACGTGGACAGTTTACCTTTGAAGATACCCAGATGACTGCCTTGGCACTGCAATGTATGAGTGGTGGTGTGATTGCCTTTATGCTGATTAAAGTCTTTGCTCCCGGCTTCTATGCCCAGCAGGATACCCGTACACCGGTACGCGTCGGTTTAATGGCCGTGGCAGCCAATGCGATTCTGAACGTGATCTTTATTGGTTTCTTTAAGCTGATTCATTGGGAAGCGGAGCATATGGCACTGGCACTGGCTTCAACCGGTTCAGCCATGGTCAATGCAGGTCTGCTGTATTTCTATCTGCATCAACGCAATATTTTCCGTTTTGGCGCACACTGGAAAAAAATCTTTATGCAATTCATGTTTGCCAATGTGGTGATGATTGCAGCCTTGGCCTATGCACTGAGCTGGTACAATGGTGATGTATCACAGTGGATGCGTGTACTGGAAGTGCTGATTTTATGTGTGGTAGGAGTCGTGGCGTATTTGGCCGCATTGGTCGCTGCTGGTTTCAGACCACGCCATATCAAACCGTAATTCATTTTGGGCGCATAAAAAAACAAGAGCCAAATGGCTCTTGTTTTTTCTGTAGGAAACTTTTCCTTAAGCAAAACTCAGTCGCTAGACCTTGCCGCGAGAAAGGAAACCAACAATGGCAAGAATAACGGCAATCACCAATAAGATAATTGCGAAATCCTTAGATAAGCCTGCTACTCCACCGAAACCAAGTAGACTGGCAATCAAGGCAATCACAGCAAAAATAATAGCCCAGCGAAACATATCAATTCTCCATGTGTTTTTATTCTCAAATCCAGTATAGGAATATTCGATTTTGGGCACTGTTAGTGTTTTGTTGATGTACTGTCTCTGATTTAACAATAGTTTACGTGATATTAATAAGATTCACGTCCCTACATTTCCTTTGTTGAGACTTGGTATAATAAGCTGATTTTTACCATAGCCGTTTTGATTATGTCTGATGCCTTACGTCCATACTTCTGGAAAAAATATAGTCTCACTGAGCTGACGCCAGAAGAATGGGAAGCGCTTTGTGACGGTTGTGGGCTTTGCTGCCTGATCAAGCTGGAAGATGAAGACACCCACGAAGTCGCCTATACCAAAGTGGCTTGCAAATTACTGGACTGCAAAACTGCCCGCTGTTCGGATTATCCGAACCGGCTGCAATATGTGCCGGATTGTATCCAGCTGACACCTGAGAAACTGGACACTATTCACTGGTTACCCTCAAGCTGTGCTTATCGCCGAGTTGCTGAAGGGAAAAGCCTGCCATCCTGGCATTATCTGAAGACGGGTTCACGACAAAGCGTGATTCAGGCCAAAAAATCCGCTGCTGGTCGCTGCTTAAGTGAAGTCGATATTGATGAAGATGAAATTGATGAATATATCGTGCGCTGGGTGCGCTAATGATTAGCGCAATCCAACCCCGTCAAATGATTAAATAAAAAAATTAAGCTGCCTGTTGTAGCAGTTGCTGTGCTGAAGACCCGGACATAGGACGATAAAAATAAAAACCTTGTCCGATCTGGCAATCACAATTGATCAATGTGTCTAGCTGTTCGGTATTCTCAATGCCTTCGACCAGTACATCCAGAGAAATACTGGAACCAATCTGGGTAATGGCTTTAACAATGGCCAGCGCAGACGGATCATTGTTCATACGTTCTACAAAGTTGCGATCAATCTTGATGCAGTCGACCGGATATTCCTGCAAACGAGTCAGGGAAGAATGACCGGTACCGAAGTCATCCAGAGAAATATGAATTCCATGTTTTTTCAGCAGGTTCAGTGCCCGGATCACATAATTGGCTCCGCCTTCAGACAAGCTCTGCTCGGTAATTTCCAGCTCAACCTTATGCACAGGAATATCGAATCGGGACAGACGAGCCAGAAATTTCTCAGCATAGTCATCGCGCAGGAATTCAACTGGAGCTGCATTGATTGAAATTGGCAGAATATCCAGACCTTCGGCCTGCCAGCGGCTCATATCCTCAAAGACTTTCAGCTGCATGGTTTCACTGATGCGCGAAGCCAGATCATAGTCCTGGAAAGCTGAAAAAATATGAGAGGGTAACTGGATCTGATGCTGCTGATCCTGCCAGCGCAGCAAGGCTTCGAAACCAATCACCTCACCATCGGAGAGGCGAACCTTAGGCTGATAATAAGGAATAATCTGATCCGCATGAATAATCTTGCGTGCCAGCGTCAGTTGTTTGGTCATGTTTTCCAGTGATCTGAACATCTCCTGATTAAACATGCGAATCCCGCCACGACCACTATTTTTCAGATCATTCAGGGCAATATCGGCACATTTCAGCAGGTTAGAGCTATTCTGGGCATCACGCGGATAAACGGTACAACCAATACTCATGCCGATACTCATACGATGGCCGACATAACTCACTGGTTGTTCTAGTTGAGCATAGGCCAGTTGTGCGGTATTAATCAGCTGGGCTTCGTTTTCCAAGTTTTTGACCAGAATGGCAAACTCATCTCCGCCCAGACGGGCAACGACTATATTGTTGGAGCCAAAACAGGCCTGAAAACGCTTGCCCAAGACATGCAACAAATGATCTCCGGCAATATGACTCAGGGTGTCATTGATATGCCGGAAATAGTCCAGATCGATCAGGAGCAGGCCAACCATCATTTGCTGTTGCTTGGCTTTTAGCAGCACCTGTTTAAAGGTCTTATAAAAGGCATTGCGGTTATACAGTCCGGTCAGCTCATCACGCTGAATTACGGCTTTTAAACGGCTTTCGGCTATTTTTTGCTGACTGATATTACGTGAAACACACAGAATATTTTGGGGAATATTATTTTCGTCCAATACCGGAGTCAGTAAATGATCCCAATATTCTGGGTCCTGATTCTCTGTCTGGGCTTTTTCTACAAAACGGCTATTTAAGCCTTGAGCAGCCTGTTTTAAAGCGCGCTGTCCGGTCTTTTTAACCTCGGCTGGTAACAGGCTTAACCATGAATGCGGGGCAGGCTGCTGTTCAGGATCAATCCCTAACTTATGACAGGCTGACTGATTGATATGACGGATCTCGCCTTGTGGAGACATCACTTTAATACAGTCAACACTGGCATCCAGCATGTTTTTCTGGGTAGAAATGACCTGAGACAGTTGTTGCTGAATCTCAAAATATTCATGGATGTCCGTCAGTGATACCGACCATTGCAGCAGATGTTCCGCGGTATGCTGAAACTTAATAGCCAAGGCACACATACGGTAGCTGGAATCAGCCGATTTAATCCGGCACTGGGTATTAAAGCCTTGTTGCTGATTCAGGGCAGCATGCCATTGCTTAGAAAACGCTGGTTGATCATCTGGATGAATCAGGCTTTGCCATTCTTTAGGACCATATTTACTTAAATTGGTGCCTAAATAATCCGAAAGTGCCTGATTAAAATATTCAATATTATCTTTGCCCAGCACCCAGAGTGGATGTGGCACATCATTGATCAGGTCCTGTAATAATCTGAATTTTGCCTGTTGCTCATTAGAAGATTGTATCGAGGTTGAAATAAGCGACTCAGCGCATTCTGCAGTTGTTCGTCTAGATTTATTATGCTTCATGCATCCCCACCGATACCACCCAAAGAGCATCCAATCAGTTGCTCAAGTCCATTCTAATTAATATGAGACAATGTGAAATTTACAAGGTTATTCACCTGTAATTAATCATGTTCTATTTATCTACTTTTCATAAGATTAATCCATTCATTGTAAAAAAAATAGAGCTTTCTTACATAAATTAAATTTTTCTCATAAATGTTTGAAATATTGGAATCAAAACTACCGGTGTTAGAATGAAAGCAGAATTTAATTTGAGCCAATAATAAGATGTCAGACAGTCATATCCCGCTTCCAGAACGCTTGCGGCCTCGCGACCTTACAGAAATTATCGGGCAGGATCACTTGCTTGGAGAGAATGCACCTCTACGTCAGATGATTGACCAGGGGCATTTACCATCGATTATCTTCTGGGGGCCACCTGGAGTAGGTAAAACCACAATTGCCTTGCTACTTGCCCAAGCGGTGGACCGGCCATTTATCAGCCTGTCTGCACTTAATACTGGTGTGAAGGAGTTGCGTGAAGTCATTGCAGAAAGTGGTGATCTGCTGACGCCCGTGGTGTTTATTGACGAGATTCACCGTTTTAATAAATCCCAGCAGGATGCACTGCTGAATGCCGTCGAAAAAGGCAAAATTACCTTGATTGGTGCGACGACGGAAAATCCATCTTTTGAAGTCAATAGTGCCTTGCTGTCACGTTGTCAGGTCTATACCTTAAATGCGCTGAGTGATGAAGCGATTCAGACTTTACTGACTCAGGCGATTCAGACTGACAAATTTCTGCAGGAACGCTATATCCAGATTGAAGAATTTGACGTCTTATTGCAGTTTGCCGCTGGGGATGCGCGTAAGGCCCTCAATTTGCTGGATCTGATTGCCAGTACCTTTGAGGCTGACCAGGAAAATATCATTACCAATGCGATTGTGGTCAAAGTCGCACAGCAGAATATTGCCCGTTATGACAAATCTGGCGAACAGCACTATGATCTGGTTTCGGCCTTCATCAAGTCGATTCGTGGCAGTGATCCGGATGCTGCCCTGTACTGGATGGCGCGTATGCTCAAAGGTGGTGAAGATCCGGTCTTTATTGCCCGCCGTATGCTGATTGCAGCATCAGAAGATATTGGCAATTCCAATCCGAATGCCTTGTTGCTGGCGGGCGAATGCTTCCGCTCAGTTCAAGCGATTGGCATGCCGGAATGCCGGATTATTCTGGGACAATGTGCGGTTTACCTGGCGACTAGTGCCAAAAGTAATAGTACCTATCTGGCGATTAACAAGGCGATGGATCTGGCTGAAAAAACGGCCAATTTGCCAGTGCCTTTACATCTACGTAATGCACCGACCAAAATGATGAAAGAGCAGGGCTATGGGGTAAATTATCTGTATCCGCACAACTATCCGGAACATTTTGTCCTGCAAGATTACCTGCCGCCTGAGCTGAAAGGCACCAAGCTGTACGAATCGGCACGTAATAAGCGTGAAGTAGAAGGCGAACGTCTGCAACAACGTCGCTGGCAGCAGGAACAACAGCAGCAATAAGCAAAAAAAAGCCCAATTCAAGGAGAATTGGGCTGAAATAGGATGTCTTGGGGGAGATACATCCTAGAGGGTAAGGGTATAAATCTGGTCAGCAACATCAGATGGATTGCATCTGCTGGGGATGTTGCTGGGATGCAGTAATATTAAGGCATGCATTGAATAATGTAAAAACGATCATTTTTATTAATAAAATTCATTTTTTCGATCATAAGATTAGACAATAAAAAACCGGGTTATTAACCCGGTTCTTTGAAGCACTATTAGTGCTTAGATATCTTCAAGATTGATACCTAAACGTGCTGCAACTTCTTCGTACGCTTCAACCACGCCGCCTAGGCCTTGACGGAAACGGTCTTTATCCAGTTTTTTCTTGGTGTCTTTATCCCATAGACGGCAACCGTCTGGAGAGAATTCGTCACCCAGTACGATACGGTCGTGGAACACACCAAATTCAAGTTTAAAGTCAACCAGAAGCATATTACCCGCTTCGAATAATGCTTTAAGCACATCGTTCACTTGGTAAGTCAGTTCTTTCATTTTTGCCAGTTGTTCAGCAGTCGCCCAACCTAAAGCAATCGCTTGAGATTCGTTCACCATTGGATCGCCTAGCGCGTCATCCTTGAAGAACAATTCGAATGTAGGAGGCGTTAATTCTTTACCTTCTTCTACACCCAGACGACGGCATAAAGAACCCGCAGCATAGTTACGTACCACACATTCTACTGGAATCATTTTAAGTTTTTTCACTAACACTTCAGTTGGTGTCAGCAGTTTCTCAAAATGAGTTTCAATACCAGCAGCAGCCAGCTTTTCCATGATGAAGGCGTTAAAACGGTTATTCACCTTACCTTTACGATCCAGTTGTTCGATTTTTTCGCCATTGAATGCGGACGCATCGTCACGAAAAACTAAAATCAGGTGGTCTTCACTGTCCGTGGTATAGACAGATTTCGCTTTACCAGTATAGAGCAAGGTTTGTTTTAACATGAGGGAACCTTCTACAAAAAAAAATGCCTAGAAAATGTCTAGGCTGGCCAATTTTGGTAAATCTGGTTTAACAGTTCTGCTGCTTTTTCGCGGTCGGCAAAACTGTTATCGGGATTAAACACAGCCAGGGTGTTACTCGAACCTGCGGGAGAGAGTCTTAAAACATAGGTTTGCTGATCAACCTGAATCGTTACTTCATAACGATCTTTATTTTGACCAACGATAGAATGGTTAAGGCTGCTAAGCGTGGCAAGAGTGTATTGCCATATTGTAGCAGCATTTCCATCAATTTTGAGCAGTGGATTTTGATTTCCGTCAGTGACTAATTGCGGCTTTCCTGAAAAATTTTCTTGAGTTTCATCTGCTTGAGTTGAATTTACTGGCTGTGCAGTAGGGCGTGGCATCGCAAAGCGGTTACCACGCTGATTTTCAAGCTTTGGTGCATTTTCCAGGGCAAGCGGATCCACTGTCGGAGCAGGGTACAAAGGCGTTGCAGGACGAACCATTGACCCTTCAGGATATTGTAATGGTTGCAGCGTGGTTGTTTCTTTATAGTCCAAGGTACCGTTTTTAAAGGCCATTGAACTACAACCTGCTAAACTGAATACTGAAAGTGCCAGGGTAAGTCCTAAACGTAATTGCATAATCGTTGCTCTTTATTTAATGACGCTCGCTTCTACAAGTGCCTCATGAAGCGGAGCGCGATATTGTTCTGCAAGTGGTGTTAATGGAAGGCGAATACCTGTACCAATTAAGCCCATATCATGGAGAGCCCATTTCACAGGAATTGGGTTTGATTCGCAAAATAGAATATTGTGTAAATTTGCAACCTGAGCATTGAGCTCTTCAGCACGTGCAGCATCGCCTGCAATGGCTGCAGCACATACTTCACTCATGACTTTAGGTGCAACGTTGGCAGTCACAGAGATATTACCTTTGGCACCATGACCCATTAACTCATAGGCAGTTGCATCATCACCTGAGTAAACGGTCATGTTTTTACCTGCCAGACCTTCAATCAGGGCAGCACCACGGGCTACATCACCTGTTGCATCTTTAATGCCCACGATCTGTGGAATATCTGCCAGACGGATCACGGTTTCATTAGCCATATCCACGCCAGTACGGCCTGGAACGTTATAAAGAATTTGAGGTAGGTCAACCGCTTCAGCAATGGCTTTATAATGCTGGTATAAACCTTCCTGAGTCGGTTTGTTGTAGTAAGGAGTAACCAGCAGGGCAGCATCAGCGCCAAGTTCTTTGGCTTCCTGAGTCAGCTCGATTGCTTCACGAGTCGAGTTTGCGCCTGTACCGGCAATGATAGGAATACGTTTGTTGGCAACACGAATGATTTCTTTGATCACTTGAGTGTGCTCGCTCATGCTGAGCGTTGATGCTTCACCAGTAGTACCTACAGCCACAATGCTGTTAGTGCCTTCTGCAATATGCCACTCAACCAGCTTCTCGAGACCCTTCCAATCTACGCTGCCATCTTCAAACATGGGGGTGACGATTGCGACAATGGAACCCTGAATGGTCTGTGCTTGCTGAGTCATTTTAAAAAACTATCCTATTTGTCCATCCGAAGAGAATGAGAAAACATATTTGGGATGGGTTTGTATTTTGATTTGTAGCAAATTCAATAGATTTGCACTGAATTGAATATTGCTTATGCAAATTATGACTGATCAAACGCATAAGAACAATATGCTTTAGTAAAAGCCACTGAATTCTTTATACAAAGCCTCTAGGCAACAATCAAGTTTTAATCGTTATGATTTTTTGCTGTCCAAATCATCCTTTATCCTCCAGCAGTATGAAAGCTAATGAATTCATTTTTTCAGGAAAAAATACAAAGAATAAGTTACTTAAGTGAATTAAATAGATTTAGAAAACATTCTTTTATGGCGTTTTAGGGGAGTATTAATATTTATATTCGATGAATTAAGAGCTAAAATATATCGAACAATAAACCTCATTTATGAGGAATAAAAAGCAAAAATACCTGAACTAATCTTTTTTTCGTATTAGTGATCGGCCCCGAATTTTTCTCACTGTTGAATTTCCGGGTTTGATGTATAAGTCTAAATCCAAAAATACTGGGATTTTAATACTTCTCATTAATTGCTTTTTTGACTTTATCGAACAGCATCTTAAGGTCATCAATTTTCTGGATTTTTCAGTATATCCGAGCAAATTGTTCAACTTATTGGTAGTTAATTCTATTTGAGCGCTCATAGATGATGGCCTCTCTTTTGAACGCTGATTGAACAAGGATATTCCAATGGAAAAATCAGACAATAAGCACGCGATCATCACGGTAGGGATCTGCTTTCTGATCGCTGTGATTGAAGGCCTGGATATTCAGGCTGCCGGGATTGCCGCTGCTGGTATTCGTGAGCACTTTGGTCTGGATAGCTCACAATTGGGTGTGTTTTTTAGTGCAGGGATTCTGGGCTTATTGCCTGGTGCACTGGTCGGTGGTCGATTTGCGGACCGTATTGGCCGTAAGAAAGTTTTAATCTGGTCAACCGCAATTTTTGCACTATTTACCTTATGTACCGTGTGGGTGAACAGTTTCCACAGTTTGCTGGCAGTTCGTTTTCTGGCGGGTGCGGGTCTTGGCGGTGCAATGCCAATCTTAATCACGCTGGCTTCTGAAGCCGTGGCTCCACAAAACCGTGGACGTGCCGTGGGCCTGATGTACTGTGGTATGCCAGTCGGTGCAGCAATCTTGTCTTTAATCGCAGCAACTGAATTCGGTGCAAACTGGAAAAATGTTTTTTACTTAGGTGGCTTATTGCCCATCATTGTGATTCCACTGATGATGTTGTGTCTGCCTGAATCTAAAGAATACATAAAGGCACAAAACAAGACAGCCGCAGAACGTGCAGCATCTCCTCAGGGTTCATTCAAGGATCTGTTTAACTCTGACAACTTGCTTCGTACGCTTTGCATCTGGGTGAGTTACTTCTTCACCCTGATGGTGGTGTACATTATGTTGAGCTGGTTGCCATCATTGTTCATGGAACTGGGCTTCACCCGTAAAGATGGTTCAACTGCACAGTTCTACTTTATGGTGACTGCAACGATTGGTACCGTGATTTTGGGTATGCTGACGGATCGCCTGAAAAAAGCGTATGTCATTCTATTGATGTACGGCGGTATCCTGGCGGGTCTATTAGCGTTGAACGGTGCAAGCTCACTTGAGCAAATGTACATGGCCGCAGCACTGGCAGGTGCCTTTGTGATTGGTTGTCAGGGCGTACTCTATGCCTTCGGTAGTATCGTTTACCCGACTGAAGTACGTGGTACAGGGGTAGGTGTTGCTTCCGCAGTTGGCCGTATCGGCGCCATGCTTGGCCCTGCAATTGCGGGTCAGCTACTGACAGCAGGCTTCGGTGCAGCAGGGGTGATCTCGGCAGCGATTCCATGTATCGTAATCTCTGCGGTATGTATGCTACTCCTGGTCAGCCGTACCAAGGTTTAAAAATAAAAAGATGAATATCCGAAAAGCCTGCACTGATGCAGGCTTTTTATTTTCCAGTATCAGTTCAGCTTAAGACAAATTCTTTCTATGTTTTGGAGAGCAATAGCTTTTACAGTTAACTCATCATGCGTTTTATCAGAATGCAGAGTCATTCTATTTTTACCTAAAGGGCTAAAAATTTTCTTTAGTTTTAAGCTATGCTTGGATGCAAACTCAGATTTCAAGGGATGAAAATGATGCAAAATGCGGCGCTGATTGTGGTGGATGTACAAAAAGGATTTACCCCAGGTGGAAATCTGGCTGTTACCAATGCCGATCAGATTATTCCGAATATCAACCGATTGGGGCAGTACTTTCAGAATATTGTGCTGACTCAGGATTGGCATCCGGCAGAGCATATCTCCTTTGCAGACAATCATCCTGCTCAAGCAGCCTATGACACGATTCAGCTGGATTATGGTTCTCAGGTCCTTTGGCCGAGTCATTGTGTACAAGGGACTGAAGATGCTGAATTCCATCCGGAGCTGAACCTTCCGCAAGCCCAACTGATTATCCGTAAAGGCTTTCATCAAAATATCGACAGTTACTCCGCCTTTATGGAAGCTGATCAAAAAACCAGTACCGGTCTGGCCGGCTATTTACGTGAGCGCGGTATTGATACCGTGTTTATCGTGGGTATCGCGACTGATTTTTGTGTGGCCTGGACTGCGATGGATGCCTGCAAACTCGGCTTTAAGGCCTATGTCATTGCGGATGCCACCAAAGGTATAGACCTGAACGGTTCGCTACAACATGCCTGGCAGGACATGCTGGCACAGGGTGTAAAACGGATTTATCTGAAAGATATTATTAATGCTGCCTAAGCGCTGACTTAAGGCGATTAGGGCCATTTGCCATTATGCAATGGTTTGTTTACTTTGAGGCATCCACAGATGCCTTGATTTCTTTTTCATGACCCCTGGATTTTCCCATGTCAGCACTTCTTCAATTTAGCCAGTTTGTCCAAAAGACCTTTGCTCTATGGGTCATTCTGTTTTCAGCCATTGCCTTGATGCTGCCGGATCTTTTTGTCTGGTTACGCGCCTATATTCCCTGGATGCTGGGTCTGATCATGTTCGGCATGGGCATGACCATGACGCCAGGTGATTTTAAAAGTATCTTGCAAAGTCCCAAGGCCGTTGCGATTGGGGTCGTGGCTCAGTTTATGGTGATGCCAGGATTAGCCTTTTTGCTCTGTCAGCTATTCCAGCTTCCGGCTGAAATTGCGATTGGTGTGATTCTGGTGGGCTGCTGTCCAGGTGGCACGGCATCTAATGTGATTACCTATATGGCCAAAGGCAATACGGCCTTGTCTGTGGCGTGTACTTCGGTATCAACTTTATTGGCACCGCTTTTGACTCCGGCAATTTTTTATCTGCTGGCCAGCCAATGGATTGAAATTAATGCCTTATCTATGCTGATTTCGATTCTACAAGTGGTGCTGTTTCCAATCATTTTAGGTTTGATTGTCCGTGCCCTTCTAAAAACCAAGGTAGAAGGCTATATCCAAGTAATGCCAGTAATTTCGGTGATTGCCATTGTCGCAATTGTGGCGGCCATTATTGCTGGCAGTAAAACCCAGATTCTGGAATCCGGGTTAATGATTTTGGGTCTTGTGGCTTTACACAATGGAATGGGCTACTTATTGGGTTATTGGGCAAGCCGAATATTGAAACTGGCAGAAATCGATTGTCGCGCGGTTTCGATTGAAGTGGGAATGCAGAATTCTGGTTTAGGGGTAGCGTTGGCTGCGACCCATTTTGCCGCGTCTCCCATCACTGCGGTTCCAAGTGCTATTTTCAGCCTATGGCATAATATTTCTGGACCCGCCTTGGCGACGTACTGGGCTGCTAAAAGCAAGACAATTGAATCCGGATCAGCACAAGATACCTCTGCGGATAGATAGCATCCTGACTGCTGAAGATTTTATTTCTCTTTCATATAAAAAAGCCCGATATTTAATCGGGCTTTTTTATATCTGTGACTTAGGACGCTTTAGACTGTTTCGATTTGAGAATCTCGGTTCTGAAGCTTTGCGCCAGTTCAGCACTTTCTGCATCCATTCCATTGACTACAAAGGCATGGCGAGTCAGAACATTGGTCGGATTTGGCATGTTGACCAGCTCAAAGTGGTCCGCGATCTGTTTTAACAGGGCATTAGGAACATGCAGTGCACTTTCCTTAGCCACCAGTTGTTGCACCAAACGTTCTGCAGCCTGAACGGAATTAAGCTGCATTTCTTCAACGGCTGAAGAAATTGCGCTACGTGTCTGCAGGACAAAACGTTTTTCTTCGCGATAACGTTTATACAGGACTTCTGAAAGCAACTGGAATACTGAACTGATCATGGTCAGACAGGCGAGGGCATCTGGCTTCTCTGCCGCAATACTGATACTGGCACCTTTTTCATCAAACTTGTGTACGGTACAAATATCCGTGCTGTTCAGTTTGTAGTGCTGGATGCACAGTTCAGTAGCTTTGTTCAGGAAAATCTGGCACAGATTGAAATAAGGAACCGATACCGTCTTATTCACACTATCTAGCAACTGTTTTGGATCATAGAACTGAATGTTCAAGCTCAGGCTATCGGTATCTAGGACCACAGGTTTACTGTCTTTTTCTTTCGGTTTGTTTTTCAGGGCTTGCTGTGCCTGGGCAATGGCGAGGGCAGCATTATGCTTTTCCTGTTCTAATGCCTGAGTTAAAGTCTGAATCTCGAATTTCAGTCGCGATTCATTATTGATACGTGCCAGATACTCGGTACGGCTTGGACGCGCTACCGCACGATAACCGACCCAAAGCAAACCATGAATAATGAAAGAGAACAGAATGGCAAGCCATTGAGTCCGCAGAATTTCACCAATACTTGGCTCAATCAGGGTGATTTCAATCACACCGACTTTTTTCTCGTTTTGCAGGGCATCACGGACAAAAACTTCCCCATCACGGGTCTTGGTCAGCCCACCAGTGGCTAAAACCTGACCATTCGCATCCAGGATACGAATTGAAGCAACGCTTGGGTTAGTCGCATAACGGTTGGCCAGAAGTGCCAGAGAAACGCGGTTCGCCGGTTCAAGCTCCGCCAGGCTGTCTGTGACCAGTTGGCTCGTCATGAGCTGTCCCTGGTTGGCACGGTTATCATTCAGTTGGTGAGTCGTTGCCAATACCAGTAAAAAGGTATGCAGAGCAAAACTTACAATCAGTAGGCTAGCAAATAGCCCTTGTCTAGGCGCATTCAACGTAAACTTCCAAGGCAATTCTGTTCAATTTCGATTATGATTCTAACAATAGTTGTAGCTCAGACCCGAGTCAATTCATGCGAGAAATCATTCTTATATCATTCTTAGGACCCGACCAGCCTAATCAATTTACACGATTAATGCAGGTTTTGTCCGCTCATTCCTTACAGATTCTAGATGTGGGGCAAGCGGTCATTCATAATCAACTGACCTTAGGTATTGTTGTATCGTCTGATGACCAAACTGCAACAGCATTAGCCATGAAGGAAATCCTGATTCTAGCACATGATATCGGGTTAACAGTGCGCTTTAAACCAATCTCTGCTGCTGAATATGAACAGTGGGTAAGAGAGGGCGGCCGCACGCGTTATATCGTAACGGCATTGGCCCCGGAATTAAATGCCTCTCATCTGCAAGCCGTGACCCAGATTGTGTCGAGTCAGGGCTTCAATATTGAAACCGTAACCCGTCTTTCTGGCCGTCCTGAGCTGGATGGTTCCAATACTGGCCCTAAACGTGCCTGTGTACAGTTTGGTCTGAAAGGCCAGATGCTGGATGCAGCAGCCATGCGTGCAGCCTGCTTAAGCCTGTCGAATAACCTGAATGTCGATGTGGCAGTACAGGAAGATAATGCTTACCGCCGTAACCGTCGTCTGGTCTGCTTTGACATGGACTCGACCCTGATCGAGCAGGAAGTCATTGATGAGCTGGCGATCGAAGCTGGTGTCGGTATCCAAGTCTCTGAAATTACTGAACGCGCGATGCAGGGCGAGCTGGACTTCCAGCAAAGTTTCCGTGCCCGTGTTGCTTTATTAAAAGGCATGGATGCATCGGTATTGCCAAAAATTGCTGAGCGTCTGACCGTGACTGAAGGTGCAGAACGCCTGATTTCAACCCTGAAAGCACTGGGCTACCGTACCGCAATTCTGTCTGGTGGATTCCAGTATTTTGCAGAATATCTGCAAGCCAAACTGGGAATTGATGAAGTTCATGCCAACGTTCTGGATGTGCAGGATGGCGTGGTGACGGGTGAAGTCAAAGGCCATATCGTAGATGGCGCACGTAAGGCTTTATTGCTCCGTGAAATTGCCGACAACATGGGAATTTCTCTGGAACAGACCATTGCTGTAGGTGATGGTGCCAACGACCTGCCAATGCTTTCAATTGCGGGCCTAGGTGTGGCTTTCCGTGCCAAGCCTTTGGTTCGTCAGAATGCCAATCAGGCCATTTCCAGCGTGGGTCTGGATGGTGTGCTCTACCTGCTCGGTGTACATGATAAAGATCTGAGCCGCGCGTAACACATAGCTTTTCGGTGAAATCCAACGCGGCCTTAGGGTCGCGTTTTTTTATATTTTTAGCTTAACTTTTATCGAGGGACGGCGCAGCTTGTCTATAAATACCCCGATCATCTTAAACGGAAAATATTTTTTTTAAGTCGATGAAAGGGCATATGATTTTGTAATGACACGCCAACATCGACGCAGCAATTGATCCACAAATACTGTGAAAATAAAAAATGTAATGACAAAATAATATCGCGACAGAGTATGTCGTAAGGGGAGAAAACAGGACTTTTTTTATGCAAAAAACTCAGCATAATGCATGCATAGAGATACAAATCAACACATTCCATTTTATTGATTTAACGAAATTCAATAGGTAGGACGGTTGCAATATCAAGCATACACACTATCCTTTTGGATGGAGGGGTTTATATGGTAACAGCGAATCTAGCAACTCTCGTAGGCTTTAGTTTAGTCGCCGCGGCTGTGCTTGCTGTTTTCTTCTCGCCTTATCGTCGCTGGTTAAGTTTTATGGCTGCGGGAATGCTAGCCTGGGGCCTGATCGAAGTGATTCGAGTAGGTACTCAAGCCTTGTTTGAGCTCCCGATGACATATAGCTATCTGACAGCTTTAACGGCCGTGATGGTCGTAGTGACCTTACTGTTATTGCGTGAAGATCGACGTGCAGAGCGTGCTTTGGCTAAACGCCGTTATATCGAACATACACCAGTGTATGAAGATGACCAGCAGCAGCTATCTAGCCGTTAAGTTCTCTAATATCAGCGAAATAATGCACCTGCGGGTGCATTTTTCGTTTAGAAATATGATACAAAGTCCTGCATCTGCCTGGCTTTGATCTATGCTAGGATATTTGTCAATTTTCGTACAATTAGAATAGGCATAATTCCATGAAACTGTCCTCCATTCCTGTGCTCAAACTTCCTCTGGTTGACCTCAGTACCGATCCACTTGATTTGCTGGTCGCAGGTCTTGCATTACGTATGAAGCAGTTAGCGCGTACCAGTCCAAAATTTATTGAATTGGTACATGAACGCCAGTTCCGTATCCAGATCGGAACAGATGAAGGAATGGCACGTCAGATCGTTGTGAATAATGGTCATATCGATACCGTTTCAGGTGATGCAGAAAAAGCTAATTTTGTACTGCAATTTGCTGATAGCGAACAGGGTGTAAAAACGTTGCTTAAAGGTGATCCGACTGCATTCATGACCGGTATGCAAAGTGGCACGATTAAAATGGAAGGTGATTTTGGTCTGCTGGTCTGGTTTAACCAGGTTGCAAAAATGATTCCGCCTAAACTGCCAAAACCGGTCAAAGAAAAAGTAAAAATGGCACGCCAGTTTATTAAAGAGAAAACTGGTAAGTAGTCTAAAGGCTTATTGAATAATCATTTTTCTACTGTAAAGTACCCCCTTTATTTTTAGGGGGTATTTTATGAAAAAATTAATTACAGCAAGTTTAATTGCTACATCGTTAACCATGACAGGTTGTGCGAGTATTATTTCAGGATCAACTCAAACACTGACATTTAAGTCCATTCCTGAACAAGCATCAATTTCTATTGCAAATAAATCTGGTGAAAAAGTCCATACTGGTGTTACGCCTGCAACAGTGACGCTTAAGCGTGGGAATGGATTTTTTAAACCAGCAGCTTACGATGTAACGTTTAAAAAAGAAGGATTCCAGACTAAAACTGTTCAAGTTACTGGCACAGTAAATGGCTGGTATATCGCAAATATTATTTTTGGTGGCTTAATCGGATTATTGATTGTTGATCCTGCGACAGGTGCAATGTATACCTTAAATCCGAGTGACATCAATGCGGTTCTCGAAGAGAATCAGACTGCCTCACAAAAAGGACAACAATCCCTTACGGTTATGTTAGTTCAAGATATTCCAGCGAATATAATGATCCGAGCAAAATATATTACGACTCTCTAAGAGTGTTGAAAAAAGCCCTCATTTAGAGGGCTTTTTTCATTCTGGAACAATGACAGTTTATTCAACTTCCAGATTAAACGTTACCGGCCCATCATTGACCAGATGCACTTTCATATCGGCCGCAAAAATACCGGTTTGTACATTTTCGAACTGGCTCTGCGCATATTCAACCAGCTGTTCATACAAGACCTTGGCATCGCTTGGCGGCATGGCGGGACCAAAATCCGGACGTAAGCCTTTTTGAGTTTGCGCCATCAAGGTAAATTGGGACACTAGCAGTAAACCGCCACCGGCCTGACTGACATTCCAGCCCATCTTGCCCTGCTCATCATCAAAGAAACGGTATTTCAATATCTTATCAATCAGTTTTTTGCCTTTTTCCAGATTGTCTTCTTTACCTAAACCTAGAAAAACCAGAATACCTTTGCCAATTTCTCCGGTGGTTTCACCATCGACCACGACTTTGGCTTCCAGTACCCGTTGTAATAATGCACGCATAATCAATTTTAGTCAGATTCAAAATTGCCGCCATTGTAGCAAGATCAGACTCATCTGTTATTAAGTTAATGTCTAAAAAATGGGCTTAATTGATTGATTAGCATTGATAATATTTTAAACTATCTAAAAACACGATCATAATCATAAAAATTATCTGTTTTATCTATTTTTTGCTCTCAAGTATCTTAGCTGCATGCAGGAAAGGTATTAAATTGAGAGATTTAGAAATGTTTAAGCGTTCATTACTTGTTGCAATGCTTGCAACGGTGACAGCTGCACAAGCTGCACCATTAACCAAAGATAACGGGGCACAAGTCGGTGATAACCAGAACTCGATCACTGCGGGTCCACAAGGTCCAACTTTGCTGCAGGATGTACAACTGGTTCAAAAACTGCAACGTTTTGGCCGTGAGCGCATTCCTGAACGTGTCGTACACGCACGTGGTACGGGTGCTTATGGTGAATTCGTTACGACGAAAGATCTGTCTGATTTAACAATTGCTTCTTTATTCAAGGCCGGTACCAAAACTCCAGTTTTTGTGCGCATGTCTACCGTCATTCATGGTAAAGGTTCACCAGAGACCCTACGTGACCCGCACGGTTTCGCCATCAAATTCTATACCCAAGAAGGTAACTGGGACTTGGTCGGTAACCAGACACCAGTCTTCTTTATCCGTGATGCGATCAAATTCCCGGACTTCATCCACGCGATGAAACCAAGCCCCGTCACCAACGTACAAGATGCCAACCGTGTGTTTGACTTTCTGTCTAGCCAGCCTTGGGCAACCAACATGCTGACTTATGTTTATGGCAAGCAAGGTGTCCCAACCAGCTACCGCGAACAGGACGGTTTTGGTGTACATGCCTACAAACTGTATAACGACAAAGGCGAATACAAGTACGTGAAATTCAACTTCCGCTCTAAACAGGGCGTGAAGGGCTTAAATGTCAAAGAAGCGGCTGCGCAACAAGGTAAAGATTTCAATCACTTGACCAATGATCTTTATAACAACATCTATGCAGGTAATTTCCCGAAATGGGATCTGTATATTCAGGTGCTTGATCCTAAAGATCTGAACAGCTTTGATTTCGATCCGCTAGACCCAACCAAAATCTGGCCAACCAAACTGGTTCCAGAAGTGAAAGTCGGTACATTGACACTCAACCGTATGCCGAAGAACTTCTTCAATGAAACTGAACAGGCTGCATTTGCACCAGGTAATCTGGTCCCAGGTATCGAACCCTCTGAAGACCGTTTGCTTCAAGGCCGTATCTTCTCTTATTCAGATACACAAATGTATCGTCTAGGTGCGAACCATCAGCAAATTCCGGTAAACCGTCCTGTGGTGAATGTGAACAACAATAACCAGGAAGGTCACATGAATGTGTCTGAACGTGACTCTGATGTGAACTACGAGCCAAGCCGTAAAGAGCCTAAACCGGCGACTGAAAAAGCACGTGCAGTTGAAACACCATTGACTGGTCATGTTCAGCAGATCGCTACTAAAGAGCAAAACTTCAAGCAAGCAGGTGACTTGTACCGTTCATATACTGCCAAAGAGAAAGATGACCTGATCATGAACCTGGCGGCTGATCTGGGCAATGTCAAAGATTCAGAAACCAAGCACATCATGTTGTCTTACTTCTATAAGGCAGATGCTGACTACGGTATGCGCATGACTAAAGCTGTAAATGGTGACATCTCAATCGTTAAAGCCAAAGCTGCAAAATTAAAAGACTAATCCCGATTGGTCTTGAAGAACTGGTGACTAGGGCCTAGCGCATCACCTCCAAAAAGTCCTGTAATACTCCAAACCTTTCCTGCACCCTAGGGGGAGTTTTACAGGCACTCTGTTTTTTATTCCATCTCAGGTCAATTGAGTCTTTCAAGACTTAAATTTTCCTTTCGATTTCTGTTGGAGTTCATCATGAAAGTTCTGCCATATACATTTTTAGCCAGTATTCTTGCCTTTAGTTCCGCATTCGCAACTGCTGCTGAAGTGAAGAATGTCTCCCCTGCAAAAACTGCGGCAAGCGTTCAGATGACCTCACAACAGGAATTGATCGATCTGTTTTTTGCTGCTGCTAAAATCGGCAATAGCGAAGTGATCAATGAATTTTTAAAGCACGGCTTTCCAGTCGATGTACGCAATCAAGATGGTTATACCTCGTTGATGATGGCAACCTATTATGGCCATCAGGATATTGTGACCACCTTACTGGCCAAAGGGGCAGACCGCTGCGCCCGGGACAACCGTGGCAATACAGCCTTGATGGGTGCCTTGTTTAAAATGGAATTTGCCATTGCCAAACAGCTGCGTCAGGTCGACTGTGATGCCCAAGCCAAGAAAACCGGGCAAAAAACCACAGCTGAATTTGCCAAGGTGATCGGTCAGGAAAAGCAGCTACAAAAAATTATCAAGGAACAGGAAAACGGGCTGAAAGCAGTCAAATAACTGTGTGGGAAGCAGTTTATTTTCTTGAACTTTTGTCGATAATTCAGCTAGCTGTACGTAAATCCTGCAATATTGCCTAAACTTTTATGCTTTAATGCGGGATAAGCACAGCGATATTTCCCTTAGTTATGGCTCCAATTATCCACTCTTTGTTAGATACTGACTTGTATAAATTCACCATGCTACAAGTGGTATTACACAAGTTTCCACAAACGCATAGTGTCTATCATTTCCGTTGTCGCAACCTGGAAGATACGGAATATCCGCTGACGGATATTCTGGATGATTTGAATCACCAACTGGATTTGCTGTGTCAGCTCAAATTTAAAGAAGACGAATTACAATATTTACGCAGCCTGCGTTTTATCAAAAGCGATTTTGTGGATTATCTGGAACTATTCCAGCTCAAACGCCGTTTTATTAAGGCCACCATCGACAATGAAGGCCGCCTGGATATTACTATTGAAGGCCCCATGGTTCAGGCAATGATGTTTGAAATCTTTGTACTGGCCATTGTGAATGAACTGTATTTTAGCCGCATTCGTACATCTGAAGTGCTAGCTGAAGGTGAGCGCCGTTTAAAAGCTAAAATTGAACTTTTAAAACAGTATGATGCCGCGCAGAACCCGAATGATCCACCATTCCTGGTCTCGGACTTTGGTACCCGCCGTCGTTATAGTTTTGACTGGCAAAAGCATGTGGTCGAAGAATTTAATAAAGCTGCACCGCACGTATTCCGTGGGACCAGTAATGTGTATTTAGCCAAAGAGTTGGGTATTACCCCGATTGGCACCATGGCACATGAATTTCTGCAAGCCTTTCAGGCGTTAGATGTGCGTCTGCGTAATTTCCAGAAAGCCGCCCTGGAAACCTGGGTACAGGAATACCGTGGTGACCTTGGAATTGCCTTGACCGATGTAGTCGGTATGGATGCTTTCCTGCGTGACTTTGACCTGTACTTTGCCAAACTGTTTGACGGCTTGCGTCATGATAGTGGCGATCCCTATGAATGGGGTGACAAGGCTTATGCTCACTATAAAAAGCTGAAAATTGACAGCAAAACCAAAATGCTGACTTTTAGTGATGGCCTGAATCTGGAAAAAGCCTGGAAATTGCATCAATACTTTAAAGATCGCTTTCAGGTCAGCTTCGGGATCGGCACCAATCTGACCAATGACATGGGGCAGACGCCGCTAAATATCGTATTGAAACTGGTGGAATGCAACCGTCAGTCGGTAGCGAAAATCTCCGATAGCCCAGGAAAAACCATGACGGATAATGATACTTTCCTGGCATATTTGCGTCAGGTGTTCAATATCTCAGAACCTGCCTAAAAATCTCTGCTTGATTCAAAAAACCGCTTCAATCATGAGGCGGTTTTTTCTTGGATGATGGTCTTTCTTAAATCAGCTTTAGCTAAAATTATGCTAAGGATCTAGATAAAAACAACATAATTGAAAAAATGAGCTGTGCTAAGATCAAAAGGATTTGACCGCAATGACAACTACTAAGATGACAGCTTCCGCCTTTGACTTTGGTCTGCTGATTGAAGCAGAAGATTTGGTTCCACATTTGGGAAATGAAAAACTTCGAATTGTTGATTTAAGCCGGGCGTCGGTTTATGAACAATTGCATATTCCACATGCCTTACATCTGCAACCCAAGCTGCTGGTTCGTCAGGAAGAAACAGCCATGGGCCTGTTACCGGATGCAGAAGGGCTGGAAGCTTTAATTCGTTACCTGAATATTTCTCCTGAACATCATGTCGTAGCTTATGATGATGAAGGCGGTGCGTGGGCAGGGCGTCTGCTCTGGAACCTGCATTGCATGGGCTTTGAAAATACCAGTTTACTCAATGGCGGCATTCATGCCTGGCTGGGTGCGGGACTACCGACTTCATCAGATCAGGAAACGTTTATACCTGTCGATCATCTGGTTCCAGTCAATCTTGAAAGAAAGGCTGAGTTTCAGATTGATTATGATGAATTAAAACAACTCATTGAAAATGAAAAAATTCAGGTATGGGATTGTCGTACAGAAGATGAATACACTGGCCTGCGTCTGGCTGCGCGACGCGGTGGTCACATCCCGGGCGCACGTCATTTTGAGTGGAGTACTGCCCTTAACCGGCAAAATCATTTAAAATTACATCCTTTACCACATACTCAGCAGCGTCTGGAACAACTGGGATTTGATCTGGATCAGCCGGTTGTGGTGTATTGTCAGTCCCATCACCGTTCAGGTCTGGCTTATATTCTGGGTCGCTTATTCGGCTGGAATATTCGAGCCTATGATGGTGCGTGGAGTGAATGGGGCAACCGCCTCGATAGTCCAATCGCTACAGGAGAGGTGCCATCTTGAGCATCACATCGCGTCTAAAACAACAACTGTTTATCCAGGCCCAAAAAGTGGTGCCACAGCATCGCCTGTCCCGTGTGGTGGGAAAAATTGCAGCCAGCGAAAATCCGCTGGTAAAAACAGCCGTGATTGCAGCGTTCAAGACCAAATACGGGATTGATATGTCGATTGCTGAGCAAACCAATGCCCTGAAATTCAAATCATTTAATGATTTCTTTACCCGTGGATTAAGAACTGGAGTGCGTGCGGTCGATGCTGATTCAACTGCGATCGTATCTCCGGCAGATGGCGCGATTTCCCAACTGGGTAAAATTGAAAATGGCGATGTGTTTCAGGCCAAAGGCCAGAAGTTTACGGTTGAAAACCTGATTGCTGATCCGCAACTAGCAGAACCATTCAAGAATGGTGAGTTTGCGACGGTGTATCTGTCACCACGTGACTATCATCGTGTTCACATGCCATTTGCCGGAACTCTAACAGAAACTTTATATGTGCCGGGTGAACTGTTCTCGGTCAACCAGACCACAGCCGAAAATATTCCAGGTCTGTTTGCCCGTAATGAACGTATGGTATGTCTGTTTGATACCGAACTTGGTCGTATGGCAGTGGTTCTAGTTGGTGCGATGATTGTGGCTGGTATTGAAACTGTGGCGACTGGCAAGGTAAAACCATCTGGTCGTATCGAGCTAAACCAGCACAATTTATTCCTTGAAAAAGGCGCTGAACTGGGTCGTTTTTACCTAGGTTCAACCGCCGTTATCCTGTTTGAGGAAAACAAGATGCAATGGGATGAGAAATTTAAAGCCAATTCAACCGTATTGATGGGTGAGGCGTTGGGTCATACCCTATAAAAAGCTTTTAATCTCCTGTTATGTTGCTTCCCCCTTTGAAAAAGGGGGATTGAGGGAGATTAAATATTCTAATTTCCTCCTCTTGCGTTTCAATTCAAAGCAGTGCTTCAAAGCTTGCTTAGGAGGGAATCTCATGATAACAAATATCCCTTAGATTCTTTCCCTTTGAAAAAGGTGAGAAGCCTTGCTTCGCAAGAGGGAGTTAAAAAATTAAAATCCCTCCCAACCTCCCTTTAAAAAAGGGAGGAGATAAAAGATTCAAAAAAAAGCGCCATCTGGCGCTTTTTTATTTTCTAAACTTTATCGTTTGACAACGATCGAATCGATACCACTGTGCTGTAAGGTTTGCTGTGCAATAATCGCAGATTCTGCTGAATCATAAGGTCCAGACACGACACGATACCAAACCTTGCCATTTTCCACACTGCGGACTACATCTGCAGATAAACCGTTGAGAATGATTTCTGCACGGCGGGCATCTGCCTGATCCGGGTCATCAAAACTACGAACTTGTAAAATATAGCTTGCAGAAGCAGGAGTTGGGGCTTCGGTTGCATCCAGACCTGGCTCAGTTGCTGTTTCTGATTCATCAACTTCAGGCCTTGGTGCCTCTACAATCACCACTGCTTCCTGATTTTTTGCTTCAGGAACCGCCTCTTCAGGAATCGGTGTCACTTGCTGCTGTGGCAACAGATCATAAAAACGGTAGTCTTTATTGGTATCTTCTTCTTGAGAATGTTCAGCCGTAGCCTGGTTTTTAGGTTTAACAGGTTCCCATGGCTTCCACAGCATGAGTGCCATTAAAAAACTTAACACGATTAAAATGATCACGAGTGTGCCGAGCCAGGTAGGAATAAGTGGCTTTTTAGGCTTATTCGGTCTTTCAGATACACCGCGCTGCGTTTTTCCAAACACTTGGGATTTCCTCTTATTTATCGGGGCAAATAGAAAAGGCATAACAGCAGTTATGCCCCTACTATGACTTCATCCTATGTGATCGTGATAGAAAAGTCATTATCTAGATCACAAATCACACAGAATTTTAATTTATCTACATCTTCAAGCACATAGCTAAAGTTACAAAATATTTATTCAGCAGATAAACGGCAATGACTAGCATGCTGACTTCGAGCAGAGCTCTTCGTCTTGCGTTAATGTAAAAGCAGTGCTTTACATTTTTGCTTCGAGCGGAGCTCTTGCCTTGCGAGCATGCAAAACAGTGTTTTGCTTACATGCTCTCAGGCGCAGATACACCAAGCAGTTCCAGACCGTTACGCAGCACCTGACGAACATTTACAGATAACAGTAAACGTGCCTGAGTTAATTCTGCATCATCGCCCAGAACCTTGTTGTCGTTGTACCAGCCATGAAACAGCGCAGCCAGCTCTTTCAGGTAGTTACCAATCTGATGTGGTTCATAGCTGTTTGCAGCACGAACGACAATCTCTGGATAAGCTGCCAGTTTTGCCAGAATTTCAGTTTCTGCTTCCAGCTCAAGTTTGGCTGCCAGACCACGTGCAGTGGTTGCATCAAAGTTCACGCCTGTAGATGCTGCCTTTTCTAACATACGGCAGATCCGCGCATGCGCATACTGGATGTAATACACGGCATTGTCCTTGCTTTGAGATACGGCAAGGTCAAGGTCGAAGTCAATGTGCTGTTCAGATTTACGCATGACATAGTAGAAACGCGCTGCATCATTACCGACTTCTTTACGCAGGTCACGTAAAGTCACGAACTGGCCTGAACGAGAGGACATCTGTACCATCTCTCCACCACGCCACAGGCTGACAAACTGAACCAGAAGTACAGTCAGTTTTTTCGAGTCATAGCCCAGAGCATCAATCGCTGCTTTTACACGTGCGATATAACCGTGATGGTCTGAACCCCAGATATCAATGATATCGGTATAGCCACGTTGTAATTTGTTTAGGTGATACGCAATATCAGACGCGAAATAAGTGGTTTGACCATTACGGCGTTTCACTACGCGGTCTTTTTCATCACCAAATTCAGTCGACTTGAACCAGATGTTGCCATCTTTTTCATACAGGAAGCCTCGCTGATCTAGAGTTTGTAGCGCTTCATCAATTTTTTCAGTCAGAGTTGCTTCGCTGAACCACTGGTTGAAAGTCACCCCGAATTCACCGAGGTCATCTTTAATATCATCAAGGATGGCTTTTAACGCAGCTTGATGGAATACACGGTAACCTTCATTTAATAAAGTTTGTGAGTTGAAGATCAGGCCATCAATGTGTTTTTCTTTATCGCCTGAAACAACCACTTTATTGCCTTCAGCATCCGGTTCGGCAGCATACTGTACGTCTTCAGGGACATCTTTATAAACGTCTGCAACAGGGCGAACATAGATATCGCCGTCTTTATCAATAATGCTTTGTGCGATTTCTTTAACGTAATCACCTTGATAGGCATTTTTCGGGAACACCAGTTCCTGACCTGTCAATTCTAAATAACGCAGATAAGTTGAAGTCGCCAAAATATCCATCTGACGGCCAGCGTCGTTGACATAATATTCACGGTCAACTTTGGCACCTGTCGCTTCAAGCAGATTTGCAACAGTCATACCATAAGCAGCGCCACGACCATGACCTACATGCAGGCTGGAAGTCGGGTTCGCAGACACAAATTCAACCTGAACGCGTTTTTCCGCATTGGCCTGGGTACGACCATATGTTGCCTGTTGAGCCTGAATCTGATCCAGCACAGCAAAACGCTGGTCTGCATTTAAAAAGAAGTTAATAAAGCCTGGGCCTGCAATTTCTGCCTTGCTGATATCCGCCACTTCAGGCAGGGCAGCAAGAATTTTTTCTGCTAAATCACGCGGTTTCATACCCGCAGCTTTAGACGCGATCATGGCAATATTTGATGCAAAGTCACCGTGGCTGCGGTCTTTGGTACGCGTCAAATTACTTGTATTGTTCCAGTCAGATGGGAGTACGTTTTGTGCCTGTAAAGTTTGCACTGCATGATCGAGAGCTGCTTGGATTGCCGTATTCATAATCAGTCGAAAATAGATATCGCAGAAAAACAGCAAATATAGCAAATTTCCGACTCTTTAGGTAAAACCATTTATGGGGAATAAAAAATATACGATTAGTAGTCTATAGTTTCTATCCATCGGTCGGTCATCAATGAAGGATCACATGAGAAAGAGGGGAATAAATAAGTTGCAAATTTTGCTATAAAAAAATGAATCATCCAGCAATCAAAATGGCCTATATTAGCCTGATTGAAACTATAAAAAGAGTCAGCATGGATTCAAAACAGCGTCCGACCATCATCGGCAATATTCCCAAACTTCCAGCCAAATGGGCCTTGGTCATTGTGCCTTTTATCTTGTCCTGCCTGATGAGTGGAATTATTTCCATGATTAACATGCTGCGCAATCTGGGCTGGATTGAGGGCTTTATGGCCCTCTGGTTTCATAACTGGATGATTTCCTGGGCGATTGCTTTTCCGATTGTGGTGACGCTTTTACCTTTTGTACGCAAATTTGCCGGCTTGCTGGTCGATATGTCAGGAAATCAGCCACCCAAATAATTGTTTTCTATCCATGAGAATTAAGAAAGAAGTTCTAGAAGGTAAAAAGCATTCACTAACAGATGGGCTCTCTAACTAAAAATCAATTAAATCAGATGCTCGACTGCAGCACGGATGATCCCAAGGATCAGACCAATACAGGCCCCGACCACGACACCATTGACCCGGATCATATGCAGGTCACCACCGACTTCGTTTTCAATCTTGTCGATCATCTCAGTCGAATCCCATTCATGAATACGTTCACTGATAAAACGGATCACTTTCTCACTGTACTGGTCACTCAAATCGACAGCGATACCACTGAGACGGTTATTCAGCAACTCACGCACTGAAGTATTTGAAATAATATTTTCACCGACTTGCTGAATGGCGACTCGCAGATTCTCCGCAATCCCCGAATCCGACTTTTGCAAATCTGCTTTGATGGCATCGCATAAAATGACCACTGCACCACTGATAAAATTTAGCACTTGCGGACTGTCAAGCAGGGCATCTTTAGTTTCATTCAGTCGCTGGCTGGCCATACTTTCAGAATCTGCCAATTGCTGCATCAATTCTTGAGCTGTTTCTTCAATTTTAAGCCGCCACGGATGGTCGGGATCTGCCAGCATGGCTTCCACCCGCTGAATCACCGAATCGATACTGCGTTGCTGCACATCAATACCGATCCAGCTGGCGCCTTTAGCCAGACGCCAGACGCCCATTTCCTTGAATAAAGTGCGGGTCAGCTCACGGGTTTGTTCTGGATGTGAAGTCATCCAGGCATGTACCACATCTAGGCCGCGTTGCAGCACATCCTGATGGAAATCATTTTCCAAAACAGCGCGCAGCATTTCGCTGGCCAGGGTATTGATCTGGGTGTTTTTGACCCATTGCACACTGTTGCTCTGGATAAACCCGGCGATCTGTTCCTGCCCGACAAATTCAAATACTTTGGGTACGGTCTGCTGAATCACTTGTGTGACTTGAGCATTATTCTGCGGATTGGCCAGCCAGCGGCCAGCAGCCAGACTTAAATCGGTACTGGCCAGACTGCGCTGCACAATTTGCGGGGAAAGGAAATTTTCCTGCACAAAGCGCCCCATAGATTCGGCAATCCGGGCTTTATTGCGTGGAATAATTTCAGTATGGTCACGTAAAAATTTTGGAATCGGTAGCCGGCCAAAAGGATTGCGGAACAGCACGGTAATTGCATACCAGTCCGCCAGACCACCGACTACACCTGCTTCGGCAGAGAGCATCAGAATATGAATCAGCCAGACATATTCAGGCAGCAGTTTGGCAGTAATCATCAGCGCCAGCCAAGCCAGTACTGCGACGACCAGTGCAATAGTCGCAAAACGTTTACTGCGTTGTAAGCTCGGTGACGGCTGCTCTTTCTGCATAAATCATCCTGTTATTAGGGCGTGGCCGGCTGCGGTTGGAGTACTTGGCCGGATGGACTTACTCCATATTTAGCGCCAAGTGATTGTAAAATCAAGCGGGCATCAAAGGCATCTTTCGGCTCCTGACCGGCTTTAAAGCACTCAATGGTATAAGCCACTTGAGCAGGATCTAAAGTGACAGTATAGGGCTGGTCATAGAATGGATCGGGCCAGAATCCCGGATAGCGACGGGAATAACCATAAGGACGATAATAACCGTATGGATAGACGCTAGGCGCCGGATAGACAATCGCCTGACGCGGTGGTTGCTGGGTACGGTTGCTTGGATCGTTCAGTACCCGGAAAAACTGGAAACCGTTCTGAACTGTGGTCTGCGCGGCTTTCAGCAGGGTAATTTCTTCGGCTGTACCGAAACTCATATTAGGTCGCGCCTGAAAACTGATGCGATAAGTGTTGGCATTCAGTGGAGTAGTGCTGTACTGGCCGAGCTGGTCAAAGGTAAGCGGCTTGGACGGTGTCGTTGCACAGCCAGAAAGCAGGGCAGTCGTCGCAAGGGTCAGGGCAATGACGGTTTTTTTCATCTTCGTTCTCCTGATAGGATGATCCAGCGAGTTACAGACCTCTAGAAGCTGCTATCTGGCTGGGTCAGGAAACTCAATTCTTCCTCGGTGGATTCACGGCCCAGAATCTGGTTGCGATGTGGGTAGCGTCCGAAACGGTCAATAATGATTTTATGCTTGATTTCATATTCGAGGTTTTCTGGATTGCCGAGGCGCTGAAATAATTTTAGCGCAAATTCATGGATTAATTGAGACTCGCTATGCATGAAAGGCATATAAAGAAAGGAACGTTGCTCCGGACTCAGCTGTTTGTCCAGATCCTGGCTGATGGCTTCCTGAGCCAGTGCCAAAGCCAGACTGTCCTGAGCAAAAGCACGCGGCGTATCCCGAAAAATATTACGTGAAAACTGGTCCAGAACAAGGATTTCTGCTAACCGGCCGTCAGCATTCTTACGCCATGACCATAGTTCAGCTCTACTCGCCTGTTCCAGAATATCGCCAAATTTTTCCTTCAAACTTTGGTCGAACTGGTCACTTTTGGCAAACCAGTTGGGTTGAGTCTCAGGACTAAACCAGAAGTCTAAAATATCTTGATAATTCATATTGTTTACAATTTATTAGCATTTATTTGTCAATAAAATCACAAATTTCACATGTCTTATAGAGAAACTTTGTGTTAAAAATTTGCCCAACTAAAAATCAATGGTTTGCTTGAAAACTAGGCAGGGCAGCATGTGCTGTCTGGAAATCGCGGTATACTAAGCTAAACCGATGATTCTATTTTAATAGTTACCCCCATTAAGCGAGATTGTAATGAGTCAACCTGAATCGACTGCCCATGATGTATTACCGGAATGGGTAGATTCGTCGCTCATCAAAGGAATGCTGCGCGGTATCGAGCGTGAGAGCTTGCGTATGCAAAGCAATGGTTTCCTGTCGCAGGAACCGCATCCTCATGCCTTAGGTTCAGCTCTGACACATCCGCATATTACGACCGATTATTCTGAAGCCTTGATGGAGTTTATTACTCCACCGAAAGAGAGTATTACTGAAGCTCTCAACTATCTGACCGACATTCATGCCTTTGTACACCGTCATCTGAAAAATGATGAAAAGCTCTGGCCGATGTCTATGCCATGTATGCTCGACAGCAAGGATGAAAATATCCCGCTAGCGCAATATGGCAGCTCCAATATTGGTTTATTTAAAACGCTGTATCGTCATGGTTTAGGCGTGCGTTATGGCCGTCGTATGCAGACCATTTCCGGGGTTCACTATAATCTGTCTTTCCCGGATCATTTCTTTATAGCGCTCCAGGAACAGGAAACTGATGAAGAGCTGCGCGCTTTAAGTCTGCAGGATTATCGCAGCCATCGTTATATGGGGCTGATCCGTAACTTTATTCGTTTAACCCCATTGGTGATTTTTCTGGTTGGCGCCAGTCCAGCCGTTTGCCAGTGTTTTATGACCGGACGCGATCACCATTTATTCCCGCTGGTACGCGGTACTTTATATACGCCTTATTCGACTGCATTACGGATGGGTCGTTTTGGCTATCAGAATTCAGCGCAGAAACAGCTCGGTATTCACTACAATAATCTGCAGGATTATCTGGAAGGTCTGCAAAAAGCGGTCAGAACACCGTACAAACAATTTACCCGTCTGGGGCTGGATGATGCCAATGGTCAGCCAATTCAGATCAATGATCATGTGCTGCAGATTGAAAATGAATACTACAGTCTGGTGCGTCCAAAGCAGGTACCTAAAGAAGGTGAAACTCCATCGCAAGCCTTGCAAAATCGCGGGATCGGCTATGTTGAGCTGCGTGCTGTAGATGTCAATCCGTATAGCGCGATCGGGATCAATGAAGATACTGCCGGCTTCCTGGAAGTAGTGGCACTGTACTGCTTATTGCAAGACAGCCCGGCATTGCTGGATGCCGAACAGGAAATCATTGACCAGAATCAGGCTGAAGTGGTCAATCGTGGCCGCGCCTATAACGCTGCGATTATGGAAAATGGCCAGCGCTATATGATTGAAGACTGGTGTAATTTACATTTGCAACGTATGCAGCCACTGGCTCAATTGCTCGATCAGGCTTATGAAACTGATCTATATAGCAATGCTATGCAAGCCATGCAGATCCGTGTCGATGAAGTTGATGCGACCTTGTCAGCCCTGATTGTCGGAGATATTCGTAGCCACAGCAGCATGTGGCAGTTTGGTCAGCATTTGGCCCATCAGCATAGCAATCTCTATGAATCACATCGATTAAGCAAAGAAACACTTAAATATTTCAATGAATTGTCACAAAAGTCATTGCAGCAACAACAGCAGCTCGAGCAAGATAACACGATCAGTTTTACTGAATATTTAGCCCAATATCGATAATAAATAAGAGGATTAACCATGCAATGGGGTTATCGCTTCGTGAGTGGTGTGTTGTTTTTGGCATCTGTTGCCGGGATGGCATTTGCTTTATATCTTGAGCATGGACAGGGCCTGAACCCTTGCCCATTGTGTGTGTTTCAACGAATCGGATTGATCGGACTAGGGATTATTTCCCTGATTGCCTTGCTGCATAATCCGAAATCCAATGCCATGAAGCGTGGTTATGCTTTCTTAGGCTCGCTGAGTATCTTATGGTCAGTCGGTGTCGCTGCACGGCATGTCTGGCTACAGAACCTGCCCCCAGATCAAGTGCCGAGCTGTGGCCCAGGTCTGGATTACTGGCTGGAAACTTTGCCGATGAAATCGGTATTACAGCAGGTATTAAACGGTTCAGGTGAATGTGCCGCAATTGACTGGACGTTCCTGGGGCAATCTTTACCGGTCTGGTCATTGGTGTTCTTCAGTATTTTATTGCTGATCAGCCTGTGGCAGTTATTTCGCAAATATCAGACTGCGCCCGTCAAACGTCTAAGAGATAAATACTGATTTTCAAAATTGGAATCAAAAAAGCCAGTCTACAGACTGGCTTTTTTTTATCACTCTCTTAGAGGCGAACCAAATTTTTTACCTTCAATCAAGTTAGGGCAATGCCTTCAATACTGTCCAGATCGGTCACGTATTCATGAATTTGCGTATAGGTTTCATCTTCCACACTTGGATAGAACCAGCGCACAATCTGTTCGGCCACCAGTGGATGATACTGAATTTCAAAATGATTCAGTCCATAGAAAATCGCCTTATGTGCGTCGGGTACTTTCAGATCAAAACGCGGATGAGGATGTTCGCCCAAGGCACTTTTGACACTGACCAGATAATCGCCAATCACATTAAGCGTTTTGTTGGTATGGTGTTCAAACTCGATCGTACCTGCCACCAGATAGGCATCAATATGCGCAGGAATCGGGGCTGGTTTACGGTTGTCGTCCATAAAGCCAATCCGTACCGGATTATGTTCCCAGTCATCATCCCGGACGCTGCCATGACGTAAGTCTAGAATTCCGTTACTGCGAATATTCACCACATGTCCCACAATTTTCACTAAAGGAAAATGTCCGAGCTTTTCCTGCAAACTAAAACCAAAACGTTCCAGTACCGCACCATGATGCGGTGAGCCCAGACAGACCAGATTTTCTACCATCGGAATCCAGTCATAGACATTTTGTTTGCCATAGAATAAGGCGCTGCGTGACACCAGACCGCCCATACTGTGTCCGATCAGATCAATACTGGTAATTCCTGGATTACGTTTGACCAGATCCTGCAAGGCATTGGCCAGACTGCGGCCATTGGCTGAAATGCGGCGTCCGGTATTGTAGTTCAGGTACAGCATGGTGTTATGGTCACGCTGTGCCAGTAATTTTTCTCCAATGCCCGGATATTTGCGGGTTGACCAGTCCAGATGGTTCATGCACAGACCATGCACAAATAGGGTAATGCGTCCGGTTAGCTCACCTTGTTGCAGAGAACCATAATGATCGTAAATGAGCATCGGCAGGGCGAGAGGATTCTGATATTTCAGCAGATAATCGCCAATAATCCCGTTCAGGGCACTGACCATAAAATGCATGGTCGGGGTCAGGGGTTTATTATGTAATTTTGGGAACCTTTCAATAATACGACGCAGTCCAGGCGCAATCAGGGTATTGCCATAATGAAAGATCATGTCATAAGACATTTGATACAGACGTACGATATAAGGAATATTCTGGAAAGTTTTGGAATTTTTTTCACTCAGCCCGAATACGCTCATTAAAATTTCACGCTGAATCGATTTAATCAGCTCCTGTACTACATCACTAAAGCGCATGGTGACCAATTGTGCCAGGCCTTCCAGGACATCTGCCTGGCTAAGCGGAGTTCGATCCCATCGACAATAGGTTTCATGCAATGGCGTTAAACTTGGCATTTGATCCTATCCTTTATATGAGCCGTAGACATCTTTCTTTTTTGAGCACTTCGCGGTATAAATTCTTTTTTTCAGTATTCTTGATTCTCAATTTATTCGGAATACTCTTAAAATAGCGAGAATTGCATAACATTAAAGGCTTTTTTGTCAGACAATTTAAGCAATTAAGTGGTTATAAAATGAAGTGTATTTCACACTTTTAAATTAAATTTTGACATTTTGTTTGTTTTTATTGATTGCCGATGAATATCATTTACCTGCATGGGTTCAAGAGTAGTAGCAGCTCAATTAAAGGCCAGTTATTGGAACAATACTGTGCCAAGTACCCAGATATTCAGGTGCATTTACCGGATTTAAACATGCCGCCGATGGCTGCAATTCAGAAGATTGCTAAATTGATCCAGTCGATGGATCAGGTGGCATTGGTCGGCAGTAGTCTCGGGGGATTCTATGCGACATATCTGGTCGCTCAAGCACATGTGCCGGCTGTACTGATCAATCCGGCAATGCGACCATGGCAGCTGTTTCGTGAACTGTTTGATGATGAATTGCCCCTGCAGGTTCATCCGAACTGGTGCCTGAATGACGCAGATCTTGGCCAGCTCGAAGCCATGGCGCTACCAACTGCACAAGATGCAGACAAAATATTAGTGCTGTTACAACAAGGCGATGAAGTTTTGGATTATCGTGCAGCACATCGCTATTATAGTTCAGCTCGTCCACCTGCACTGCTGATGACCGAGGCCAATGGCAGCCATGGCATGGATGATTTTGCGGAGAAAATTCCGCTGCTCTTACAGTTTTTATCCGACTGCATAAAAAAGGAAACCGAATAACGTGTCTCAATATACGGCTCAATCTCTTGAAGTTTTATCTGGTCTAGATCCGGTCCGTCGTCGTCCCGGCATGTATACCGATACCTCTCGTCCAAACCACTTGGCGCAGGAAGTGATTGATAATGCGGTCGATGAGGCACTGGCGGGACATGCCAATAAAGTCACGGTCACGGTGTATAAGGATGGTTCATTATCGGTTGAAGATAATGGCCGTGGTATGCCCGTCGATATTCATCCGGAATATGGTCAGAGCGGGATTGAAATTATCCTGACCAAACTGCATGCCGGTGGTAAGTTCAGTACTGATAACTATCAATTTTCTGGCGGTCTGCACGGGGTGGGGATCTCGGTCGTCAACGCGCTTTCTAGCCGCGTAGAAGTTGAAGTTCAGCGTCACGGCAACCTGTATAAAATGGCCTTTGAAAATGGTGAACCGACTGCACCACTAGAAGTGCTGGAAGGCAAGGCACCGAAACGTGCCACAGGGACAACTGTTCATTTCTGGCCGGAAACCAAATATTTTGATTCTCCAAAATTCGCGCTTAAAGCCTTAAAACATAACTTAAAAGCCAAAGCGGTATTGGCTGCTGGTCTGCAAATTAACTATATCGACCAGATCAATGATGAAAAGATCACCTGGCAGTTTGAAAATGGTCTGGTCGACTATTTGATGGATGAGCTGGAAGACCGTGAAATCATTCCGGCTCCTGCTTTTGTGGCGACAGGTGATGCTGAGCGTGCCAGTGCAGAATTTGCCATCTGCTGGAACGTGGAAGGTGGAGAAAGTATTCAGGAATCCTACGTCAACCTGATTCCAACCGCACAAGGCGGTACTCACGTGAATGGCTTACGTTCAGGTGTGACCGATGCCATGCGTGAGTTCTGTGAGCTGCGTAACCTGTTGCCACGGAATATGAAACTGTCTGCAGAAGATGTCTGGGATGGGGTGAACTATATCCTGTCACTGAAATTCCAGGAGCCACAATTCTCTGGTCAGACCAAGGAACGTTTATCTAGTCGTGAAGCCTCAGGCATTGTGCAGAATATTGCCAAAGATGCGTTTGCGCTATGGTTAAACCAGAATTCAGACATCGCTATGCAACTGGCAGAAATGGCGATTTCTAAAGCGGGTCGCCGTCTGAAAGCGGCCAAAAAAGTTGAACGTAAGAAGATTGTCGCTGGTCCGACTTTACCTGGGAAACTGTCAGATTGTGTGGGACATGATCTGGATCAGTCTGAACTGTTTATTGTGGAAGGGGACTCTGCAGGTGGCTCGGCCAAGCAGGCACGTGACAAGAATTTCCAAGCGATCATGCCGATTCGCGGGAAAATTTTAAATACCTGGGAAGTCTCTTCGGATGAAGTGCTGGCCTCTCAGGAAGTGCATAACATTGCAATCGCGATTGGGGTCGATCCAGGTTCAGATGACCTGTCTGAACTGCGTTATGGCAAGATCTGTATTCTTGCCGATGCCGACTCGGATGGCTTGCATATCGCGACTTTGTTATGTGCGCTGTTTGTAAAACACTTCCCGATTCTGGTCGAAGAAGGACATCTGTTTGTGGCGATGCCACCCCTATTCCGTATCGATGATGCTAAAGATGTGCACTATGCGCTGGATGAAGATGAACTGGAAGGCATCCTGAAAAAATGTAAAACTAAGAATCCGCAGATCACCCGATTCAAAGGTCTAGGTGAAATGAATGCCAGCCAGCTTCGCGAAACAACTTTGGATCCAAATACTCGCCGTCTGGTGCAACTGGATCTGGATGATGTGCACCTGACTTCAGGTTTACTGGATAAACTGTTGGCCAAAAAACGTGCCAGTGACCGTAAAGACTGGCTGGAACAGAAAGGTAATCTGGCGGATATCGTTGTTTAAAATGATTTGCTGCTAATATCTATTAAAAAGCCCGCAATCGCGGGCTTTTTTAACAACTCAATTTAAGACTCAACTTTTAAATAGTGTCCATCTGCATAGACATTATGTCCAAAGCCACAACCTGAACTGCCATTGTCCTGTTTTAAAATCACCTGTTGTCCCTGTTTAGGATCAAAAGCAAAATTGAGATTAATTTTGCAGTCATCTGATCGATAGGTCGTTTGATTTTTATTAACAGGCATTGTGGTTTCAAATTCACCTATATTTGGACCATAAATCATGCTATTTAGTCCCATATAGAGGCCATTAAAATGAATCTGATAAGAATTTTTAATCCGTTTGACTTGAATGGTATTCCAGTGACCGAAGCCAGCATGCCGTATATAAATGCCTGCCAAGTTTTGAGTTTTTTGCGGAGGAGGAAGCTGTTTTAAATTAAATTGACTGCTTTTGGCCTGAGGAAAGACTGAAAACCAGGCCCGTGCCCATTGTGGCTTTCCTGATTTAAAATAGCTTAAGCCAACATTATTAAAAGCAGTGGTAATGGCATTCTCGGAAAAAGATACACCGCTATTTTCACTATGCATTGCACAAAAGGCAGACCAGGAAGCTTGCTGTTGAAATTGTCCTAGCGCATTTTGATACTGTTTCTGATCATAAAATTTTCTTCCCGAGTTGGCATAGCTTTTCACCTTGGCACATTCGGATCGGAGTTCAGTTTCAAAGTCTGAATTGGCGAAACTAAAACTACTCAGGGAGAGAATACTGATAAAGATAAGCCATTTATTCATAATTTTACTCAACTGACATTATTCTGGTTTTAATAGAAAATTTTATCTATCAGTAATTTTTCTAACAGATTATTGATCCAATTAGATTAAGTTTTACATAAAAAATAAAATATTTTGGTTTAATTCAGGTTGAGTTGCATCAATACCAGATCGCGCCATTGTCCAAATTTCTGTCCAACTTCCGGCATATAACCGGTTTGTTTAAAACCTAATTTCTCATGTAAGGCAATTGATGCATGATTTTCATGGTCAATGGCACCGACCATGACATGGATAGCATTTTGCCGCGCATGTTCAATCAGCTTGAGCATCAAAGCTTTACCCAGACCTTGCCCAATAAAGTCTGCATGAATAAAGACAGAATGTTCAACAGTGTGTTTAAAGCCCTGAATGGGTCGAAATATAGAATAATCCGCATAACCTGCAATTTGCCTGGATGCTGAATGCTCAGCTACTAATAAAGGAAATTGCTGAGCATTTAATTCATTCAGCATGTTCTGAAAATCCTGGATCGTTTTTGGCGTGCTATTCCAGGTTGAGGTTCCGTATAAGATTTCAGCATTGTAGATCGGGAGTAGATGTTCCAAATCTTGAATTTGAGTAGGACGAATAACAAAGCTCATAAGCAGATGCCAAAAAAGAAAGAGAATATCTAACCATAACCTGAATTTAGGCAATAAAAAAGCAGAACCGAAGTCCTGCTTTATTCATTCTAAAAACTTAGAAGTGGTATTTAACCAATGCGCTGACATCGTGTTGATCAACGTCAGTACCGAATTTGTTATTCCAAACAGAATGTTCAATACCAAGGTAAAGTTTAGTCTCAGGAGAGATATGCTTACCAACGTTCCATTTATATTGTGAAGTCCAGTTCAATTCGCTTTTGTGATCAGGACCTTCAGCGGTTGACCAGTCCAGGAAAGCATCTGCCAGGAACTCTTCGCCACCAATTTTAAATGGAACTGCATAAGTGATCGTCATTTGATAATCGTCTTTTTGCAGGTCATTGTCAGCTTTGTAGAAGTTAATATTCGCATAGCTAGTATATGGGATATCAAGTGCAAAACCGATCCCGTATAGGTAGTTATTAAAGTCACTCGCACCGCTATTGCCTTCCCAAGTAGTCGCAATAAGCACGTCTTTAATTGGGCCAAGCTCAAGCTTTTGACCAGTGACTGCACCTAAACTTAAACGCGGTGCAACTTCGAAGTAAGTTTCATTACCGAAGTCATTATTGGTACGGTCAGCAAAGGCAAAGATATCACCATATTTTAAACCAGCTGCATATTCAGCAGTAATGGTTGATTGATCAATTTTTTCATTACCAGCTGCAAATGGTGCTTTATAGTTTTCACCATATAAAGCTGACAGACTAAAATCCTGCCAAACTGCTGCCTGAGTGAAAGCTGCTGTTGAAGCCAATGCACAAAGTGCCGCGATTTGTGTAAATTTCATTTAAATATCTCCCCCGAGAAAGCAGCTTAAGGATACAGATTAATAAGTAAAAATAAAGTCAAAATTGATCACTGACAGAAATATTTCATCGTCCTGAGCTGATGATAATTTGAGATATTGGGAGAAGAAGGTTTATAGGATATTTGAAGCGAGTTAAATTTTTATATTTAAATTAATTTTAAGAATTGAGACTCAATTTTGAAGCTGATTAAAGTAATTACATAGATCTTTTATGAACAGGGCAAAGACTGCTTTAATTTTGGGAAGGTCATGTGAATAGTATTTCGATTGTTCCAAATCTGGAAGGTCAATCACGATCCGGTAAGCAGTTGTCACGATCGGTTGTCCTTTTGCTAAAAAAATCAAAATATCACTTGCATATTTTCAAGAGAGGACCGATATTCAAAGTATAGGAACACGGTTCTGCAGACTCAAAAATGTGTTCATCATTCAATCTGGAGGGTTTTATCCAAAGCGATTTGAAGATTTGAAATGCAATATAAAACAGCAAGCTATACACGTGCCAAGATAAAAATTCTGCACTAAAAAGTTAAAATGATTTGAGGATGGTATTTTATGAACATTGAACTCCGTACCGATAAAAACATTCGCAATAGTGATCGTCTAATTACTTACGTTCGTACCGAATTAAATCAGGAATTTCAGCGCCACAGTGAGCGTATTACCCATTTCTCAGTGCATCTTAGCGATGAAAATGCCGCCAAAGGAGGCGATGATGATATTCGCTGCATGATCGAAGCACGTCCTGCCGGCTTGAAGCCAATTGTCGTGAACCATCATGGTCATAATGTTGATACTGCCATTCATGGTGCCATCGACCGTTTAAAACGCAGTCTGGAACATGTGATTGAGAAAAAAGATAACGTACGTAGCACTCCGCTAAAACTTGCGGAAGAAGATACGGGTACAGATCTAGAACAATAAATAATTCGCAGATGAAAAAGGCCCCTACGGGGCTTTTTTCAATTTTAGATAAAATAAACGAATGAGAACAAAACAAATCCCGCTTTATTCGGCATAATAGTGAAAAACGAATTTGAAGTGAGCTCCATCATGTTAACTGCGCAACAACAGCTTTTTGTGCAAGCACTCGAAGAACTCAATCTGGGTCAGGTCAAACAGCTTTTGGCAGATGGACTTAACCCGAATTTTATTGATCTGGAAAAAGGCCCAGTTATTTCCATCTGGTCGGATGGTCTGTTCAAATGGTGGGAAGAAGTGTGCGAAGCTTATGAAGCGGGCAGTCCCTTAACTGCCGAAGAAAAACAGCAACGTCTGGACGTACATTTACAGATTCTGGAAGCGCTGATCCAGGCCAAAGTGAATCTGCATCTCTGGGATGCTGAAGAAGTTTATGGCCCGCTTTGGGATGCGGCCAGTGCAGCCTGTGTACCTGCAGTGCAGCGCCTATTAGAAGAAAAAGTCAATCCGAACAGCAAGGATGAAGAAGGATTAACCATTCTGTCATCGATTAGTGATTTATTCTTTGATTGTGATTTTGATGAAATTAACTGGGCAGAAGCACTGGAAGAAGAAAAACAGACCCTAGAATTATTGCGTAGTCATGGCGCAAAAATGACCAAGGAATTACATTAAATTTTAAGAAAGAGCTCCAGCAAGATGAAGACAACTTTAAGAATATTGGGTTTGATGGCACTGACGGGTGTAAGTGCACAGCTTTGTGCTGCAGTTGAATTTGACCGACCAGGTGAAGGTTTGGGTACCAGTACCGTGCCAGTGGGTCAGTTAGCTTGGGAACAGGGTTTACCGAGTTTCTCTTATAGCGAAGCGACTGTGGATGGAAGCAAGCTGAAACAAACCACTTTAAATGCCGACGTCTTGTTGCGTACCGGTTTGACTGATGATCTGGAATTACGTTTAGGCTGGGCTGGTCCGGCCTGGTCACAAACCAAGTTCAATGGTCAGACTGAAGAGGATGATGGTTTAGGCGATGTTAGTATTGGCCTGAAAAAAGCCATTGATCTGGATGATGAAAAACTCAGTATGGCGCTGATGGCTGAAGCTATTATTGCCACAGGTAATGCTAATTTTAGTAATGAAGAAGATATTTATAGCCTGAGCTCAGCAGTTGCTTATCAATATAATGATTTGGTGAATACTGCACTGACCATGCGTTATGAATGGCAGGATAGCAACTGGGCAATTACTGCGATTCCAGCTTTAGGCTATCAGATTACTGAGCGCTGGTCAGGTTATTCGGAACTGATTTATCGTAAAGCCGAAAGTCAGAATAATGAATATGCACTAGGGACTGGCGTCATGTATGCATTGAATGATCATGTACAACTTGATGCCAGTGTTGGGGTAGATCTGGAAGGTCAGAATAAAGGTTACTTCTCAGGCTTGGGCGTATCATTCCTATTCTAAGCTGCTCTTATTCCGATATGACCAAAGCACTACAGTTTAAGATCGGGAGAAAAGTTTTTTCTCCAGTCTTATTGGGCACAGTGTTGCTTAGTAATATTGCTCAGGCAGAAGCGCCTTTGCTTTCGCCTGAGCAGGCTTTTCCTCTGAGTATCAGTTCAGTCACTCAGCAACAGACTGAACTTAGCTGGGAAATTCCACAAAACTATTATCTTTATCAGCATAAGGTAGAGCTAAAGCAGGGAAGTCAGCCGATGACCTTGCAATTGCCACCTGCTGAAGATCTATATGATGAAAACTATGGTCATACCCAAGTTTATTATCAGCAATTAAAAGTTCAGATTCCGACACAGGCGGGTCAAACTTATCAGGTTAGCTGGCAAGGCTGTGCCAAAGACCGGCTTTGTTACCCACCCCAAACCATTAAATTCAAGACTGACCTATCTGGTCTGGTGCAATATGAATCTACTGGCTCGGGTAATAAACGGTTACTGGATCTAAGTAGCTCCTCCTCACAGCACAACCGAATTCTGGAAAATTCTGCTGATGATCTAGAATCAGGAAATACAGACAGTAAAATCGTTGAAGTCATTTCTACACGATCCAACAGCGACTCGGCACAAGACCAGCAATGGTCTACACGTCTGGCTGAAAGTTCGCTGGCTTATGGATTGCTGTTATTTTTCGGCTTGGGCATTTTGCTGGCATTTACGCCATGCTCTTTGCCGATGCTGCCAATTCTGACTTCATTAATTGTTCGTGATAGCAAAGGCATCAAGGCCTGGATGATTGCCCTAAGCTTTGTAAGCAGTATGGCCGCAGTCTATGCGGTATTAGGCTTGATCGCGTCTTCAGCCGGACTCAACTTTCAGCGCTGGTTACAGCAACCTGCCACCCTGATGGCATTTAGTGCATTATTTGTGGTATTTGCCCTCAACCTGTTTGGCCTGTTTGAAATTAAAATGCCACAGCGTCTGACGCAACGTCTGGACCGGGTTCAGGCGATGCAGCAAGGGGGAACTCTGGTTAGCGCTGCGATCATGGGATCTGTTTCTGCCTTGCTGGTTGGGCCTTGTATGACGGCACCATTAGCCGGTGCTTTATTATTTATTTCCCAGACTCAGAACCAGTGGCAAGGCGCAGTGCTGTTGTTTACGTTGGGTTTCGGTATGGGCACCCCGTTGCTGCTGGCCAGTATTATGGGGGCACGTATTCTACCTCGAGCCGGGCACTGGATGAATCAGGTGAAAGTGCTCTTTGCTTTCATTATGCTAGCTTTGGCCTTGTATTTTATTCGTCCGCTGATTTCAGAAGCGGCATTGCAGTGGCTGTCGCTAGGGCTGGGCTTAAGCTTTGTAGCCTATGTTCTGGCACGATTATTATGGAAAAATACCGGACTGCGCTGGCTCTATATCATCTGTTTGGCTATTGCAGTGCCTTATATTACATATAGTCAGTATCAGCATAGTCAGCGTTTTTTTGTTGAAACTGCCCAACAACAGGCGAGTTGGCATATAGCAAAAACGGCCACTGAATTTGAACAGTTATTGGCTACAGTACCGCAAGGGCAGAAGGTCATTATTGATGTCTATGCTGATTGGTGTGTGGCCTGTCAGCCGATTGAACATAAAGTATTAAAGGCAGTTGCTGTCCAGCAGGCCTTAGCCCCTTATTTTCTGATCAAGCTTGATCTTAGTCAGTATGATGCTACGCATCAGGCTTTACTTAACCGATGGGAAATTCTGGGACCACCGACCTATTTATTTCTTGATACTCAGCAGCAGGAGATTCGCAGCTTACGTTTGACTGGCGCATTTAGTAAAGCAGAATTATTGGCACAGCTACAGCTTTTAGAACAGCTCTAGCATTCACTTTAAAGCTTTTCTGGTACATGCTTTAAAGTGAATAAGGCCGATAAAAATATCAGGCTGGTTGAACTTTCAAAGGTTCCAGATAAGATTTCACCTGATTCCGTCCACTAGCTTTGGCCTGATAAAGGGCTTGATCGGCCTGGCTTAAAAGTTGTTGCGGGCGTAATTCAGGTTTTGAAATAGCAATGCCAAAGCTGGCCGTCACTGGGATCAATTGTCCTTCATCACTAAAAATCTGTAGTTGCTGGATCGCGCTTCGGCAACGCTCTGCAACCTGCTGAGCTTTTTCCAGGCTGGAATTATTCAGGACCAGAATAAATTCCTCACCGCCGAACCGTCCCACCACATCACTCTCACGCAATTGCTGGTTCAGTACCGCACTGACTTGTACCAGTGTTTCATCGCCCTTGTGATGTCCATAGTAATCATTAATCTTTTTGAAATGATCCAGATCCAGCAGCACCAGGGCATAGTTAAAAGTTGCAGTACTATTTAACTGATCCAGACATTGATTAATGCTACGGCGGTTAAACAGATTGGTCAGAGGATCGATCTGGCTGAGATGGTTAATCAGCTGTTCGCGATAGCGCCATTGACTGAGTAAAATCTCAAATAAAATCATGCAGATAGCAAGAATCGGCAGGATAAAATACAGCATTGATAACAGCCAGAAGCTATTATGGAAAAACTGGTCCTGAATATTAAAAAGTGGTGAATAAGGCAGTTGTTGGTTAAAGCTTAGATAGGCACAAGTTACCAGAAACAGTGAGGCCGGAATCAGCATGCTATAGACCAGTCTCCGGTGAAACAGGACTAGACCTACCGTCATCAGGCAAACATAGGCAATTGTGGCTACCGGGCTAATCACGCCTACGATATATGCATCCCGACACAGGGACACCACAAAGATGCCCACTGCCAGATAGGGAAAATATCGTTCTATCAGTGCATTGCCCTGAAATTTATAACAGGGATAAATCAGAAGAACCAGCGCCAGTAAAAATAGGCCATTCATGTGAATCTCTGAACGAACGACATCAATATGGACATGCTGCCAGTATTGCGGATGTGACAGGACAAACAGGTCCCAGCTTAGCCAGCTGATATGTATGCCACAGCCCAGTGCCAGCATCAGGATACACTTTTTCAAAATTCCCCAGTTCATCACCACTTCATCTTCGATCAGATATTTCTTGAGTCGATGATTCTGGAATTTTTGTAATACTGCTGACATTCGCTTCATACAACAGGTCTGACCTTTATTGTTATTGCTAAGTTTTTAAAAGATGGAAAAATATTGCTTTAATTATTTACAGAAATATAACATAAAATTAATTCATTGATAATCAGTAATATTTATCAAAAATTAAAAAAAAGGAGAAAAATTAAGCTGGAAATTTATTGTTCTAAATACGCAATGAAGTGTTTTATTTAAACCCATTATTTCATTATTTAAAGTTTATTAAGCTATGTCCATTCCCGAACAATGAACGGACCAGATTAAGCAATGAAAATTTTACAGATTGATTCCAGTATTTTAGGCGATGCCTCTATTTCCCGTCAGTTGACTCAAGCTATTGTGGGACAGCTTCAACAGAAACATGGTGAGGCTGTTGAGCTTGAATATCTGGACTTGGCTGCACAGCCGATTCCACATTTAACTGCCGAAATTTTGATGGGTCAAAATCTTGAGCAAGCGGCTTTAGGAGAACAGATTTTACAGCAGTACTTACAGGCGGATATCGTGGTGGTTGGGGCCGCTATGTATAACTTCGGTCTACCTTCTACCTTAAAAGCCTGGATTGACCGCATTAGTGTGGCAGGGCGTACTTTTAAATATACAGAAAATGGCCCAGTGGGTCTGGCAGGTGAAAAGAAAGTCTATATTGCCAGTAGCCGCGGTGGTGTTTATGGCGAACAAAGCCCAGTCGATTTCCAGGAAGCTTTCCTGAAAACTGTATTTAACTTTACTGGCGTAACTGATGTGCACGTAATTCGCGCTGAAGGCGTCAATATGGGTGATGTAGCGAAACAGCAGGCAATTGAAACTGCGATGACGCAAGTAAGCCTGATCTAAAAAGCGATAGATAATCACTAAACAGAAAAGGTCAGCAATCGCTGACCTTTTTTATGGCTTCTTTTAAATTTCTAGTCTTGATCTAGACGATGAGCAAATTCTGAAAGATCCGCTAGCGCTTGTCGAGCCTCTTCAAACCAGGCACTAAACATCTGAAAGTTATGCCACATCCCGGTATATAACTTGAATTCAACCTCGACACCAGCCTGTTCCGCTTTTTCCTTGAAGCGTGTGGCATCATCCAGCAGAATTTCTTTAGACCCCACCTGTATATGCATCGGTGGCAAACCACTGAGATCGGCAAAAAATGGGGAAATCTCTGGATCGCCACGATCCATTGCACTCGGTACATAATACTGAATCCCGGTCTTTAGGGTTTCAATCGACAGCAGGGCATCATGCTTTTGATTATAGCGTAGTGATTCACTGGTCAGGGTCAGATCAAGGAAAGGGGAAAGTAGAATCAGTCCACTCACCTGTGGCAGGCCTTCCTGCTGTAATTTGAGTGCCAACGCCAACGCCAGATTAGCGCCACACGAATCTCCGGACAGAACAATGTCCTTAGCCTGAATGCCCTGATCTAATAACAGGTTATAGACATCAAACACAGCTTCCAAAGGTTCAGGATAAGCAGATTCAGGAGCCAGAGGATAATCAATATGCAGTACCTGCATCTGGGTGCGAGCGGCAATCTGGGTCATAAAGGCACGATGGGTATTTAAGGAACCGAGATAAAAAGCACCACCATGAATATGGAAAATCAGCTGGCTGGATTCCTGCTGTGGTTTGATTTCCTCGGCATGTACACCTGCCAGCCGGAGCGAACGGATTTGTACGGACTTATCTTGCGGAAAAATCTTGCACATCTGCTCCAGTGCGACCCGTAAGGAGCTTGGAGGAAGATTGAACCGACTAGGCGCGCGGATGGTCGCTTTTAAAAGACTTTCTGTAATTAATTGTTTCGTCACGGGGCTAATCTTCATCTTCTTTCCATCTTTTTCTGCTTTTATTGATTATGTGGATTATTTACCAACAATATTTACAAGGTTACACTAAATAGTCACAGGTAAAAATTGCAAAAATGTTGTGACTTTTTAATACTACATCGGTCTATCTCAGACTAGGGAAATGAAGAAAAATGAAAAAAATTACGCTAATGTTAGGACTACTCGGCTTATCTGCGCTGGCCAATGCTGCAGATCCTTTAAATGGTACCGTTTGGAAAACGATTGACGACGAAACCAAACAACCAAAGGCTATAGTAAAATTTACTGAGCAAAAAAATGGGACATTATCTGCAAGCATCCAATCGGTATTAACACCGGGTGAAGAAAATGCTTGTACAAAATGTGAAGGTCCGTATCACAATAAATCGCTGAAAGGTTTAACGATTGTGAAAGGCCTGAAAAATACAGGCGGAACCAGCTATGACAGTGGTTCGATCCTAGATCCAAAATCTGGTAAAACTTATAAGCTGAAAGGCAACCTGACAGATGGTGGCAAGAAGCTTGAGCTGCGCGGTTATATCGGCGTGTCTGCTTTAGGTCGTAACCAAACCTGGATTCGTGCCAAATAATAGATCATGACCGTTCTCTAAAAACTACCATAAAAAAGCCTGACAGAAGTCAGGCTTTTTTTATTCTTCCAGATCATCTGGGATGATTAGTCTTTTAGCTTTTGATAAGCGGCTTCGTCAAAACCAGCGATAAAACCAGTTGCAGTCTGTAATACCGGACGTTTGATTAAGCTGGTATGAGTAGTTAAGGCGGTAATCAGATTATCTTCACTGGCAAGGGCATTTTCCTGCTCTTCAATAGTAAGTTTACGCCAGGTGGTGCCTTTCTTATTCAGTACCACATCTTGACCTAAAGCATCTAGCCAGGTTTTAACCGTATCCGCGTCGATCCCCTGTTTTTTATAATCATGAAATTCGTAAGCCAGTCCCAATTCATTAAGTAAATCAAAAGCTTTTTTCATTGAATTGCAGTTTTTAATGCCATAAATCTTGAGCATGCTCGCTGTATCCCAAACAGTTTATTTATTGATGGCTTAGCTTAGCTGAATTTATGCCGATCGCCTATGTGCTTCCAAGAAGCTTGTTTTTAAGCAATATTTAAAAGACATGTCATTCGATTGACATCGTTTAAGAGCAGAATGGGTATTAAAAAGTAAATGGTAAAGTTTAAGAATAAGAAAAAAATGAAGGTACTGAAATGAGAAAACCCGCATCTAATCATCCTGATTATGCGGGTCTCAATACAACGTCCGTTGTCACATCCATGAAAAACAAGCTAAATCTGATAGTTTGTTTTATTTTCTTCCTACGGCGTCCTGTCCTTATAGTGTCATCCTGACATATCCCTGTGCCGTGTGAGTATCATGCGCTGTTAGGGTCTGAAGATAAACCTGAAAATACGTCATGTAGTGTAGGTAATAAACCTTAATTGAGTGAACGAATGTTCACTCAATCTTTCGGTCAGTTTTAGATTTTATAGTCAATAATCACGGGTGCATGGTCACTAAACCATTCATCTTTATAGACCCAGGCATTTACAGTACGGTCTTTCCAGTCCGGTGAGCAGGCCTGATAGTCAATCCGCCAGCCCACGTTCTTGGCGCGGGCTTGACCACGATTCGACCACCAGGAATATAGCTCGGCTTCTTTACGGACTTCGCGGAACGTATCGACATAACCTAGTTCATCATAGATATGATCCAACCATGCACGTTCATGCGGCAAGCAGCCCGATGCTTTCTGGTTACCGGACCAGTTTTTAATATCGATACGTTTATGCACGATATTGTAATCACCACAGACAATGATGGATTTGTCTTCATCGCGCCATTGTTTCAGGATCTTTTTATACTCTTCCAGAAAGTGATCTTTACGTGCCTGCGCTTCATCGCCCGAAGAACCTGAAGGTAAATACAGCGAACAGATATGCGCTGTTTTTTCCAGACCCAAGTCAAATTCTGCCGAGATAAAGCGACCTTGAGAATCGGCCAGTTCAAAACCCAAACCATCGGTAATGGAAACAAATGGCAGACGGCTGTAAATCGCTGTACCCGCGTAACCTGGACGCTCGGCAGGGAACAGGTGGGTATACCAGCCTTCAGGCTTAAATTTATCAGTCCACTGCGCATGGGTGATCCGGCTTTCCTGCATGCAGATCACATCGGCATCAGACTGTTCGATCCACTCTAGCAAGCCCTTGCTGACAGAGGAACGTAAACCGTTGACATTAATTGAAACGACACGAAGAATTTTTTGATCACCTGGATAGCTACTCTTTGGTATCATGCGCAAGTCTTACCCTTAATTAATGGATTTAGGAGCACCTCATGTCAACGCCAGCTCAGTTTAACCCGCAAGCTTTTATCGAACTCGCATTATCACGTGGTGTGCTTAAATTTGGTGAGTTTACTTTAAAATCAGGACGTGTGAGTCCTTATTTTTTTAATGCTGGCTTGCTCAATGATGGTGAAGCCTTGTCACTACTGGCTTCTGGCTATGCTGCAAAATTAACTGAATGTGACAATGTTGAAGTGATTTTTGGACCAGCATACAAAGGCATTCCTTTTGTAGCAGCTACAGCAGTGGCACTATCGCAAAATCATGGCGTCAGCGTGCCATGGGGCTTTAACCGTAAAGAAGCCAAAGATCACGGTGAAGGTGGTGTGCTGGTCGGTGCTTCAGTGGAAGGGAAAAAAGTCTGGATCATTGATGATGTGATTACAGCCGGTACTGCGATTCGTGAAGTGGTCACTATCCTGAAAAATGCCGGTGCGCAAATTGCTGGTGTACTGGTTGCTCTTGACCGTCAGGAAAAAGGCCAAGGTGAATTATCTGCTATTCAGGAAGTACAAAAAGAGCTGGAAATTCCAGTACATGCACTGATTACTATGAAAGATTTAATGAATTACCTAGATGCAAAAGGCGATAGCGAAGCATTGGCGAAAATGGAAGCTTATCGTGTGAAATACGGAATCTAAAATCCAATTCACCACATGAAGATGTATAAGCCCTAGTAATCTAGGGCTTTACTTTTTATGGGAAGAGAAGTTCTGTTCAGGCGACTGTATTTAAAAGAAATATAAATAATAAGATAGAAATTTTGATCTAAATAAACCTTGAATTCGATAAATTATATTATCTTCTTCAAAATTAAATTCTATCTAAATATTCTTCTCAATATATAAATCTTGATCAAAATTATTTTATCTAAAAAGAACAATATTTTTAAAAGAAACTCATTAAAGAATGAATTACCCCCCATAAAGTCCCTTTACAAATAAAATGAATAAGGTAGTTATGGTCATTGTTTACAAATTGTAATCTGCCTATATTAAAATAAACATTACGTAATTAATTATAAGAATTTCATAATTTTAATTGATTTAAAATAAGAGTACTAGGAATGGATTACTGGAACAGTGTTTTATTTATATCGATTATAACGGTGGTAGGTTTAGCCATTATTGTCATGCTGGTGGGCTGCAAGATGTGGAAAAACCTGGTGGTGACTTTACTGATCTCGACAACGATTGGCTTTCTGATTATATGTACTATTAACTTTATCTTTGGGGAAAATCTGAATTTGTCCTGGATTCCTGATCAGAGCTGGCATCATAAGATCACTTTGGAAATTGCTCTGATGAGCTTACTGATTGGCGGGGTCAGTACCTTTATTATTATGCTGGGAACCATGATTTCGAAAAATAATCGTTAAATCATAAAATTAGATGTATTTAGTTGAAAGATAATGCATTTATAAGCAAGGTATTATTATTTTTATTCAGGTTTTAATCAATTTTCTAAACGAGATAAAATACTCAGGGTGAGTATATATACTGATTTGATTTAGAAGATATTAATCCTCGTGTATTTCACATTTTTTGCAGTCCAATAAGACGCCCAGTTTTTCTTTACGGCCTTGTTCGGTCATGACCCAAGGACGGTTTTGCCAAGGTGGATCATGCCGCACATGCTGACCATGACCACAGGCCAGTTCAGCGACCCAATGATTTTCTTCATCCAGATGAAAGCCGACAATTGCCTGCTGCATGATAAATGCTCTTGTTGATTAAAGTATTTAAGCATTTATACAAAATTAGTCATGCAAAATCACCATAAACAAAAGAAACTGCACAGGCTATACTCCTTGCTAATGTATTTTTAAGAAAGAGCACAGAGACATGCGCATACTTGTTGTGATGGATCCCATCGAAAATGTAAACCTGAAAAAAGATTCAACCATGGCCATGTTATGGGCAGCTGCACGCCGTGGACATGAACTGGGTTATGCATTACAGCAAGATTTATATATCGATCAGGGGAAGGCCTTTGGTTTGATCTCACCATTACAGGTGTTTGAAGATTATGACCATTATTATGAATTAGGTGAAAAGCGTAAGGAATCCATCGCGGCCTATGATGTGGTGTTGATGCGTAAAGACCCACCTTTCGACATGAATTTTGTTTATACCACTTATATTCTGGAACAGGCAGAACGTGAAGGAGCATGGATTATCAACAAACCGCAAAGCCTGCGTGACTGCAATGAAAAGCTGTTTGCTACTCAGTTCCCGCACCTGCAAGTTCCGACTTTGGTAACGTCGCAACAAAGCCTGATCCGTGAATTTTTAAAAGAGCATGTTGATGTGATTGTAAAACCATTGGATGGTATGGGCGGCACCGGAATTTTCCGTCTCTATCAGGATGGTATCAATATTGGCTCAACCATTGAGATTCTGACCAACAATGGTAACCAGCCGATTATGGCACAGCGTTATATTCCTGAAATTGTAGAAGGGGATAAGCGTATCCTGATGATCAATGGCGAACCAGTACCGTATTGTCTGGCCCGTATTCCGCAAAATGGTGAAGTGCGTGGCAATCTGGCAGCAGGTGGTTTAGGTCAAGCACGTCCATTAACTGAGAATGATAGAGCCATTGCAGCGCAAGTGGGGCCTTATCTCAGAGAAAAAGGTTTGGTATTTGTCGGTCTGGATGTGATTGGCAATTATGTCACTGAAATTAACGTCACCAGTCCAACCTGTATCCGTGAAATTGATACTCAGTTTGGTACCTCCATTGCAGATGACCTGTTTGATGTACTGGAAGCCGGTCTGGGTCAAGCCTAAGCTTTCAATAATAAAAAAGAGCCTCGTCTGAGGCTCTTTTTATTGGCCATAATGCTTGAATAAAAGCAGGGTCATTAAGATTCCTAATATAGAGAGGCTGGCGGTAACTGCCGCGATATAAGCCCAATTCTGTGTAGTCGAAACTAGTGCTGCGCTTAAAGGCGGCACAAAAAATTGAGCACAGGCTGAAAGCTGTAAAACCAGACCCACACTGGCTGCTGCGGCATTGGCACGCGGGGCATGCTGCAAAGTAATGGCAAAAACAGTGGTCGGGATAATTCCACCAATCAGTGAAAACAGTACAGCACTTATAAACTGTAAGTCGAACATGAGCCATGAACTGGCTGCAAAAGCCAGAAAGCTGCTGCACAGCATGGCTGTAAATCCGGTACTGAATAGCGTCTTGGGTTTCCAGCCACGTTGTAACAACATACCTGCGCCAAAAGTGCCGCCCAGATTGGCAAGTACCACGATTGAAACCAGAACGCCTGCAACTTTTAAATCAATACCATGTTCGACGTACATGCTGGGCAGGAACCCGGTCACGGTAATCCACTGACTGGTATAACAGGCAAAAATAATAGCTAAACACAGAATGGGTGGATGGGTAAGGGTAACTTTGACAATCTGCCAGAATGAAGTATTTGACGGTACTGGTTGAGGAATTGTGTTAGATGCAAATGCCATTGAATCTATTCGCAGGTATCGTTTAATGATGCCTGCAATAATCAAGCATAGACTGCCGAGAATAGCCCAAATATTCTGCCAGTTCAGGTATTCGAGTAAAACAGGAATACTAAAAACAGCAAGACTGACACCGACACCCATATAGGAACTCCAGAGTCCCATTTTAAAATTCAGTGTTTCAGGCCGACTGATCCGTTTTAAAATTGCAGGCGCGCACAAGGAAATAGTTAAAAATCCAATCCCTTCGGTAAAGCGGAAGAAATATAAGGCTGTGGCATGCTGAATCCAAAGGCCAGCGATACTGCTCAGTCCTAAAATGATTAACGCCAAAATCATGCAGCGCTTTAAACCCACTTTTTCCGAAAAAGCACCAATACAAAGGGCGAATAGCATCCCGGCCCCTTGTACTAAAGATAGGGAAAACCCGGCTTGCGTAAAACTTAAGCCTAAATCCTGTTGCAGAATAGGAATAATAGCAGACAGTTTGCCGACATGCATGGCCGCCAGATAACCGGCTAAAATAATCCATAGATCACGAATTGATATTTTTGACATCTATAATGCTTGAATCCATTTAAGGAATATGCAGATCAATTTGAAAAAAATTATATAGATATAGGGATAACATAAAATTTTATTCAGATTTATATGATTTAGGCATAAGTTAATAGGATGAATTAAATGGAAAAATAGCCAGTAATTAGTGAAAAATGTATAGATTTAGGAAGTAGGTATAAAAAGATTAAATGAAAAATATTTAAAAATTATGCTTATATTTCACTTAAGTCTAAGGAAAAATGCAGACCTTATAATAAAACTAGTTTAAACTTCAAATTAGTATGAAAAAAACAATGAAACGCTTGTTGAAATAAGGTAAATAAACTTTCAAGGGCAAGCGTTTGTGATTACAATTGATGACTTAAATTAGACCTCCTGTTTCATTTTTTAATTGAAGAATTAGACCGTGACCGACGCTCAGCAAAAACAGCCTAAACATGTCATGATGATGGCCGCAGGTACGGGTGGACATGTGTTTCCAGCGTTAGCCGTTGCAAAAGATCTACAACAACAAGGAATTGAAGTGTCCTGGTTGGCAACACCAGCGGGCATGGAAAACCGATTATTAAAAAACCATAATATTCCAATTTATCAAATCGATATTCAAGGTGTGCGTGGCAATGGTTTTGTGCGTAAAGTCTTGGCCCCGTTTAAAATTTTAAAAGCCACTCTTAGTGCTATGAAGCATATGAAACAGCTCAAAGTCGAAGCTGTTGCAGGCTTTGGCGGTTATGTGGCAGGACCGGGTGGTCTGGCAGCGCGGATCCTGGGTATTCCTGTAATTATTCACGAGCAAAATGCAGTCGCGGGTTTTACCAATACCCAGTTGTCACGGGTCGCTAAAACGGTATGTCAGGCTTTTCCTGATACTTTCCCGGCACAAGACAAAGTAGTGACCACCGGTAATCCAGTACGTAAAGAAATTACAGAAATTTTAAATCCGTCCTGGCGTTATCAGGAGCGGGAAAAAGCTGGCCAGCCACTACGAATTCTGATTGTTGGCGGTTCACTTGGGGCACAAGCCTTAAATGAACGTGTGCCGGAAGCCTTGAAACAGTTGAATGTGCCGTTAAATGTCTATCATCAGTGTGGTCAAAATCACGCTGAAGCAACGCGCGCACGTTATGCAGACAAACCCGCCTCCTTACAGGTTGAAGTTCAGCCTTTTATTGAAGATATGGCCCAAGCTTATAGCGACGCCGATCTGGTCATTTGCCGTGCCGGTGCACTAACGGTTACTGAAATTGCAACTGCCGGTGTAGCCGCGATTTTTGTACCGCTACCAAGTGCGGTTGATGATCACCAAACTGCGAATGCCAAATTCCTGGCCAATCAGCAGGCAGCCAAAATCTGCCCGCAGGCTACTTTGACGCCAGACAGTTTAAAAACCTTATTAGAGCCGATGCTTGACCGTCAGGTATTGATGGAAATGGCGGTAAAAGCACGCCGTCAGGCTCAACCCGATGCGACCCAGCATGTGGTCCGTTTAATTCAAGAATTGTAATCCGAGTAAATTATGTCTCCAGTAACCCCAGCAGACCAAGCAAAGAAATTAATTAAAGTCCCGGAAATGCGCCGGATCAAGCATATCCATTTTGTAGGGATTGGTGGTGCAGGGATGTGCGGGATCGCGGAAGTACTGAAAAACCAGGGGTATAAAGTTTCTGGTTCAGACATCAAGGCCTCTAAAACTACGGCTCAATTAGAAGAAAATGGTATCAAGGTCTATATCGGCCATGCAGCCAGCAATATTAAGGGTGCCAATGTCATCGTGGTATCTACCGCGATTGATAAGGAAAACCCGGAAATCAAGGCGGCTCTTGAAACCCGTACACCGGTAGTCCGCCGTGCAGAAATGCTGGGTGAGCTGATGCGTTACCGTCACGGGATCGCGGTTGCAGGCACTCACGGTAAAACCACAACCACCAGCCTGATCACCTGTATGCTGGCAGAAGAAAATCTGGATCCAACTTATGTGATCGGCGGTTTGCTAAACCGTACCGGTGTGAATGCCGCTTTGGGTGCAAGTCGTTATATCGTGGCAGAAGCCGATGAATCAGATGCCTCATTCCTTTATCTAGAACCAATGGCTGCCGTGGTGACCAATATCGATGCTGACCATATGGATACTTATGGCGGTAGCTTCGATGTTTTAAAAGATACCTTTATCCAGTTTCTGCAAAAACTGCCATTCTATGGTTTAGCGGTTGTGTGTGGTGACGATGCCAATATCCGTGAAATCATGCCACGTATTGGTCGTCCATTACTGACTTATGGTTTTAATGAAGATAATGACATTCGTGCCGTCGATGTCGTACAAGAAGGTATGCGCAGCCACTTTACCGTATTACGTAAAGATCGTGAGCCGCTACGCGTGACTGTGAATCAGCCGGGTCTGCACAATGTACTCAATGCCTTGGCTGCAATTGGGATTGCAACGGATGAAGGCGTATCCGATGCAGCTATTTGCCGTGCACTGGAAGGCTTCAGTGGTGTAGGTCGTCGTTTCCAGGTACAAGGTCAATTCGAACTTGAAGGCGGCGATGTGAAACTGGTCGATGACTATGGTCACCATCCAAAAGAAGTAGAAGCCACTATTAAAGCGGCTCGTGCCAGCCATCCAGATCGCCGTCTGGTGATGATGTTCCAGCCGCACCGTTTCAGCCGTACCCGTGACTGTTTTGATGACTTCGTAGAAGTGCTTTCACAAGTTGATCAGCTGCTCTTACTTGAAGTGTATCCGGCAGGGGAAAAGCCAATTGTAGGTGCAGATAGCCGCGCATTGGCACGTAGTATCCGTTTACGTGGGGAAGTTGAACCAATCCTGATTGATCCGGTTGAGGGGAACCTGAGCCAGGTGATGAAAAAGGTATTGCAAGCAAATGACTTGTTATTAACCCAAGGCGCAGGTAATGTTGGAGCAATCTCAATCGAACTTGCTCAAAATCATTTATATGTAAAGTAAAATAGTCATGTTATGACTGATTGAACAGATTCAAAAAGTTTAAGGATATAAACGTGTCAAATGCTTCAAAATTCGGAAAAGTTGCCGTATTGCTGGGTGGTAAATCTGCAGAGCGTGAGGTTTCGCTAGATAGTGGAACCGCCGTACTTGAGGCATTAATGCGTTCTGGGGTCAATGCAGAAGCGTTTGATCCACAAGAGCGTAGTGTTACCGAGCTGGTAAATTATGATCGTGCGTTTGTGGTATTGCATGGTCGTGGCGGTGAAGACGGTCAGATTCAGGGTGCGCTGGAATGGTTGAATATTCCATATACCGGTACAGGCGTACAGGGTTCTGCCATTGGTATGGATAAAGTCAAAACCAAACAGGTTTGGCAGGGTTCAGAATTACCTACTGCGCCATATCGTATCGTGACCAAGAACTCGAATGCGCAAGAAATTGTATCTGCTCTAGATTTGCCGCTGATCATTAAGCCTGTACACGAAGGTTCGAGTATTGGCATGAGTAAAGTTGAAAAAGTAGAAGACTTTGCTGATGCGATTGCCAAAGCCACTGAACATGATGCCGTGGTTATGGCAGAGAAATGGATCACAGGCCGTGAATTTACCATTGTAATTCTGAATGGTCAGGCCCTACCTGTCATTCGTCTGCAACCGCCAGAAGATGTGGCTTTCTATGACTATGAAGCTAAATATCAGCGTAATGATGTGGAATATGGCATTCCATGTGGCTTAAGCGAGTCTGAAGAGAAAGAATTGCAAGCCTTGGCTCTACGTGCCTTCCAGGCGGTGGGTGCAAGTGGCTGGGGCCGTATTGATGCAATGCAGGATGAACAGGGTAATTTCTGGTTGCTGGAAGTGAATACAGTTCCGGGGATGACCAGTCATTCTCTGGTACCAAAAGCGGCAGCAGCCGTCGGCTATAGTTTTGATGCGCTCTGTGTAGCGATTCTGGAACAAACATTAAACGGTGCGGCACACTAAGTTATGGCTCAACTCCCAGCAACCATGCGCCGTAAACGTGCTGCGATTACCTCAATTCACGACAAGCCGCCGACACGCAAAGAAAAACTGACCAACCTAGGTGGTTGGGCCTTGTTGTGTGTCGCGCTGGTGGTGCTAGCTTTTGGGATTTTTGGCCTGTATAAGGTGATGACGGATGCTCAGGTAGCAGAGCTGAAAGTGGCAGGAACGCGTACAGCAGCTGAAGAGCGTCAGGTCATGCAGTACGTTTCACCGATTGTGACTGAAAACTATTTTACTTCGGACCTGGAATCGATTCGTGACCGTGCACTGGAATTGTCTTGGGTGGATCGTGTCGTGGTATCTCGTGCCTGGCCAGACAAAATTCATGTCCGGGTAATGCCGCATCATGCCATTGCACGTTGGGGAACAGGGCGTTTACTAAGTGACAGTGGTGTGATTTTTACGGAAGTCACACCCAAGAATTATCAGGCATTACCGTTACTACATGGGCCGGCGAGCCATGCAGAAACCATGATGCGACGTTATAATGAAATCAATCAGTTATTTTTACCACAAGGTATTCGTTTAAAAGAATTATATTTAACTGAACGAATGACCTGGTTTATGCAGTTTGATTCAGGTTTGCGTGTGATTGTCGATAAAGACCAAACCATGAGCAAGTTGCAACGTTTGAGTCATCTGTCCTATAGCGAACTAAAACCGGTATGGTCGAAAATTTCAGCGATCGACCTGCGTTATCGCAATGGATTGGCGATTCAATGGAAAAATTCAATTCCGCCTAAAATTGTAAATGGTCAATTTATTGTAACCATTAATGACACGGGCGTTGAGAATAATGTAACAGTAAAGCCATAATGACCGGCTTTAAAAACTAGAGGCCTTATAAAGCCATAAATCTAACAAACACGTAATGGTAGTAGTTAATAATGAGTGAAGCTGTTCCCTCGGTTGTGGCGATTGACATTGGGACACACAAAGTTTCAGTTTTGATTGGTAAGGTACACGCGCCAGACAATATCCAAGTGATTGGGATGGCGACCGCTCGTAACCGAGGCATGAATAAAGGAAAAATTGTCAGTCTCGATAAAGTCATTACCGCCATTAAAAACGCCGTACAAGAAGCGGAAGATATGGCTGAATGTCGTGTGCATTCTGCGTGGATTTCGATCCCAAGTGCTGAATTAAAAAGCTTTTATGCCTCGGGTCGTACCACCATTGATAATAGTGAACATTCAATTACGACCAGTGAAGTGGTGCGGGCACTTGAGCTGGCCAAAGCCAGTCATGTCACCTCAGATCATTATCTGGTGAGTGCGGTGCCTTTGGGCTTCGAGCTGGATGATGCACCTGAGTGGGTACTCAACCCGATCCGTATGTCGGCACATAGCATGACCGGGCATTATCATTTGATGATGTTACCGATCAGCACCATGCAGAATATTGACCGCGCTTTAAAAGGGGCCAATATCGGTGTGGAGAAAATGGTGGTGTCCTGTCTAGCTACTGCTGAAGCCAGCCTGCTGAAAGATGAAAAAGAATATGGCGTGTGTCTGGTAGATATCGGTGCGGGAACCACCAATATTGCTGTTTATTTGGATGGCCGTTTGGCGTTAACCCATACTATTCAGCGTGGCGGTGAACATGTGACCCGTGATATTGCAGCAGTTTTACAGACCACGACAGAAGAAGCAGAACGTCTGAAATTGCTCTATGGCTGTGTTGACCTGAAAGTGGTTAAACCAGAGCATATGATTCAGTTCCAGGGCATTGATGGACCACAAACCATTAGCCGGATTGAACTGACTGAAATTATCATGGCGCGTTATGAAGAAATCATGGGTCTGGTGCGTGATGAACTGGTGAACCATGGCGCGATGCAGGGACTGTATCATGGTGTGGTGCTGACTGGTGATGCCAGTCAGATTGAAGGTATGGTCAGCTTTGTACGCCGTACCTTGGGTGTATCTGCACATCTGGGCAATCCGCCGGTACAGGTCTATGCAGATGAACAGCACCAGGCGGCTTTACGTCGTTCCCAGTACGCAACAGTGGCTGGTTTGCTGATGTTTAGCCAGAGTGATACCCAGGAAACCCTCGTTGAGACCGAAGACGGGGACAAGTTATCAGTAACACAGCGCATTAAACGGGCATGGTCAGGTTTTAACGAAACGTTAAAAGCGATCTTTTAAGCGATTTTTATTGTGAATATTGTTGGGAAGTTGTAGTTAATCGGGCTTGTACTTGACAAGTGCTTGCTTGAGCAGCATTCTTAAAAACAATTTTTATCAAGATTAAGGCAGTATACGGGCTTAGTGACTGCCAATTATGAATTAGGAATTTTATAGGTCATGGCCTCATTTGAATTTTTCGAAGAAGATCATAGCGATAGCAATGGTCAAGCCCGTTTCACTGTATTTGGTGTAGGTGGTGCGGGTGGTAATGCTGTACAGCATATGTTGCAGTCCGATATCCAGGGCGTAAAGTTCGTCTGTGCCAATACAGACAAACAGGCACTGGATCGCATGGAAGCCGAATTTAAAATTCAGCTGGGCGAGCAAAGTACACGTGGTCTGGGTGCTGGAGCAAATCCACAGGTCGGTCAAGCGGCAGCAGAAGAAAGCCGTGAACTGATCCGCCAGCAGCTTGAAGGTACCGATATGGTATTTGTCACCGCCGGTATGGGTGGTGGTACAGGTACCGGTGCTGCGCCAGTCGTTGCTGAAATTGCTAAAGAAATGGGTATCCTCACTGTTGGTGTCGTAACTACACCATTCAACTTTGAAGGTAAACGCCGTCTGCAATCTGCCGAGAAGGGGATTGAAGCGTTAGAACAGCATGTAGATTCTCTGATCATCATTCCAAACCAGCGTCTATTGAAAGTCTTCCGTGATATTTCAATGAAGGATGCATATAAAAAAGCGGATGATGTACTGTTGAATGCGGTACGTAGTATCTTTGACCTGGTGGTACGTCCTGGTCACATTAACCTTGACTTCGCCGATCTGAAAACTGCAATGAGTACACGTGGTTATGCCATGATGGGGGTAGGCTTGGGTCGTGGTGAAAACCGTGCACGTCAGGCAGCAGAACAGGCGATTCGCAGCCCATTACTGGATAACGTCACCATCATGAATGCCAAAGGTATTCTGATTAACGTGACGGGTGGTGATGACGTAACCTTCGGTGAAATCGAAGAAATTACTGATGTTGTAAACCAGATCGTGGATCTGGACGAAGGTCAGGTCTTCTACGGCACAGTATTTGACCCTGATGCTCGTGATGAAATCAGTGTAACGGTGATTGCGACTGGTTTGACTCGCCATGCTGCAGATTCGGTTGAGCCGACTAAACGCGCAAATGTACAGGCAGTACGTCCATCATCATCACAGGCAGTAGTTGAAGATGATGATGTACCGGCAATTCAGCGTCAGCAAAATGAAGCAGGTGCAGCAGCTAATCCTGCCGCTTCAGTTTCTAGTCCGCGTCCAACGCCAATGAGCATCCAAGATTATCTTAAAAATCAACAGCGCAAATAATATGTAACAGCATGTGTTTACGATGATTGCACAGAAAAGGTGGCTTTAGAGCCACCTTTTGTTTTTTATCAATGGCCAAATATGCTAACGTATAGCGGTTTTATTGGTGAACAGATGATAAAAAGCATGTTGAAACAACGTACCCTGCAACGTATCGTGAAAGCGAGCGGAATCGGTCTTCATAGTGGGCAGAAGGTTATGATTAACTTTGTGCCACACCACGCCGATGGGGGCATTGTGTTTCGTCGTATTGATCTGGATCCACCTGTCGATATTCCTGCAGATGCCTTATTGATCCAGGAAGCCTTCATGTGTTCGAACCTGGTTCAGTCAAATGCCAAAGTGGGTACGATTGAGCATGTGATGAGCGCCATTGCAGGATTAGGTATTGATAACCTGATTATTGAAGTGTCAGCTTCAGAAGTTCCCATTATGGATGGCAGTGCCGGACCTTTCATTTATCTGCTCATGCAGGGCGGCTTGCAAGAACTAGATGCACCAAAGAAATTTATTAAAATTATTAAACCTGTTGAAGCCCTGATCGATGATAAACGGGCGATTTTCAGCCCACATGACGGCTTTCAGCTAAATTTCACTATTGATTTTGATCATCCTGCCTTTAAAAAAGAACATCAATCTGCCAGCATCGATTTTTCTACAGAAACCTTTGTTTATGAAGTCAGTGAAGCGCGTACATTCGGCTTTATGAAAGACCTTGACTACTTGAAAGCCAATAATCTGGCTTTGGGTGCAAGCTTGGAAAATGCCATCGGTGTAGATGAAACCGGCGTAGTCAATGAAGAAGGTTTGCGTTTCTCGGATGAGTTTGTACGCCACAAAATTCTAGATGCAGTTGGTGATTTATACCTGCTAGGCCACCAGATTATTGCCAAATTTGATGGTTACAAATCAGGGCATGCTTTGAATAATCAACTATTGCGTAACGTGAAAAGTGACCCAAGCAGCTATGAAATTGTAACATTTGATGACGTAACTCAATGTCCAATTAGTTATGTAACTGTGACATAAGTCCTTGTCTTTGTGTCTTTGTGTTATAACTTAGCTGCATCTAATGTGACACCTGTCACATAAAAATAACATTGGAATTTATTACATCTCATTGCAATGTTACTTTTTATTGCTTGCCAAACGTAGTAAAGCTTGGCTAAGCTTAGGGTCGCTTATAAAGTCAGCAGCACCGCGAAGTAATTCCTGTGTTTCTGGACTCAAGGCTCTTTCAGATTTTTCTGGAACCGGTTGAACAGGGGATGGATTCCTTAAGCAAACCTGGATTTTAGTGAGATCTTTTAATTCGTTTATTTGAGAGAGTTGTGAGATGTATTGCTTTTGAAGATAGGCCAATTGAGAAATCATGGCTTGGTTTTCACCAGTAATCGTTAACACACCATTTTGATAGCAGGCAACTTGCCATTGTTCGGGTTGAGGCAATAGCGGTTGTACGAGTTTCGTAAGCTTCTGCCATGCAGAAACTTGTGATGAGAGAAACGAAAAGTTTCCTGTTTTTATCTGTTTTCTTGTTTTTTGAAAGACGTTGACAGGTTCCGACATACATAATTCCTACATGTTTATGTCTTAATCTTATGCGCTTCTTAAAGTGGATATCAAGGAAGAGATCTTCAAGAAACTCGATTAGCAGTTTAGAGAGGTTTTTTATGCATATGCCTATGCGACGTATCCTATTGGCATTTTCTATTTCGGTTTCAGCTGCTTCAGTAGCTTTTGCAGATTTAGTGGATCTGAATCAACAAGATGCTACACCTGACCGTCTTGAGCAGTTAACACGTACTTTATCGCAGGGTTCTTATACCCATCCTGAAGATATTGATATTCCCGCACAAACCAAATTAAATGTTCAGCTACGTGAAAAACCGGTTGAACTGAATAATCAGACCATTGCCCAAAAATATGGCAATTCTTCATCTAGATCTAGCAAAGTTGCATCTTCAAATAATCCTTATTCGTGGTTAGTGGCTCATCCATTACCCGACATGAAACGTGTCAGCTCAAATTTTGGCGGCCGTACCATGGGTGGTCGTGCTGAAAATCACTCAGGTCTAGATCTGGCTGCTGCAAGCGGTACCCCGATCTATGCAACTGGTCCTGGTATCGTAACCAAATCGGGTTGGGGTACAGGTTATGGTCAGTATGTCGAAATTAACCATGGTAATGGATACCTTACTCGTTATGCCCATGCTTCACGCTTGATTGCACGTGTGGGAGATCAGGTGCAAGCCGGTGATCATATTGCGAATGTAGGTTGTACAGGTCGTTGTACTGGTCCTCATCTACACTATGAAGTAGTAAAAGACGGTCAACGTAAAAATCCTTCAACTTATTTAGCAATGTTGCCTTAAGCGTAGCTTTGCTCAAAATAACTGAAATACTTTAATACGTCTGATACTTGATACTCATAAAAAATCAATCAAACCGCTTTTAAGGCAATTAGACTGAACATTTCTTCCAGGGAGTAGAGAAGGAGTTCGGTCTAATTGCTTTTAGATATTATATTATCACCGAGAATTATAACTGTCGTATAAAAAATCGCCATTATTGACTTCTTTTTGTTACTTTGTGTAAGAAAGTGTCAATGTATATTTAGATAATAAATAGTACTCCAGAACCGCATTCAGCCAAGGCCATACCTGTATAAGCCGTAAATATGATACATATAAGTGATCAATTTGGCTTTCAGGAACTGTAGATTATGGCGTTTTATGGAGATACCGACGCTCAAGAAACCCAAGAATGGCAAGACGCTTTTGACTCCGTTTTGCAACACATGGGAACCGAGCGCGCCGCCTTTTTACTTGAAAAACTTTATCAACGCGCAATTGCCAAACATGTTCCTATTCAGCGTTTAAATACTCCCTACTTAAACACTATTTCTGTAGAAGAACAACCTGCGATGCCGGGCGACCAGGACATGGAGCGCCGTATTCGCGCGCTGATCCGCTGGAATGCTTTGGCAATGGTGCTTCGCGCAAATAAAACCGGTGATGACCTAGGTGGTCACTTGGCCAGCTTTGCTTCATCTGCCACTTTATACGATGTGGGTTTTAACCATTTCTTCCGTGCCAATAACGACAGCTTCGGTGGCGACCTGATTTACTATCAAGGTCACTGTGCCCCGGGGATTTATGCCCGCTCATTTCTAGAAGGCCGCTTAACTGAAGAGCATCTGAATAATTTCCGTCGTGAAGTCGGCGGCAAAGGTCTGCCTTCTTATCCTCATCCTTACTTGATGCCAGACTACTGGCAGTTCCCGACGGTATCGATGGGCCTGGGTCCAATCATGTCGATCTATCAGGCGCATATTCAAAAGTATCTGATGAACCGTGGCCTGATTAAGGAAGAAGACCGTAAAGTCTGGGCTTATCTGGGCGATGGCGAAATGGATGAGCCGGAAAGCTTAGGCGCGATTTCACTGGCGGGTCGTGAGAAGCTGGACAACCTGATCTGGGTGGTGAACTGTAACTTGCAGCGTCTGGATGGCCCGGTACGTGGTAATGGCAAGATCATTCAGGAACTTGAATCATTGTTCCGTGGTGCTGGCTGGCGCGTGATTAAAGTTGTCTGGGGTCGTCATTGGGATCCGCTACTGGATAAAGACAAATCTGGTGCACTCAAAGCGATTATGGAAGAAGCAGTAGATGGTGATTATCAGCGCTATCAGGTGAAAGGTGGTGCTTATGCACGCGCACATTTCTTTGGTAAATATCCAGAAGCAGAAGCTTTGGTCAAAGACCTGAGCGATGAAGATATCGATAATCTGAACCGTGGTGGTCATGACCCGTACAAAGTCTTTGCTGCCTATGCAGAAGCGACCAAGGCCAAAGGTCAGCCAACGGTCATTCTGGCGAAAACCGTAAAAGGTTATGGTCTGTCTGATGAAATTGAAGCGGTGAATAAGACCCACCAAATCAAGAAAATGCAGCTGGAATCATTGAAATATGTACGTAACCGTTTCAACTTGCCATTTACTGATGAACAACTGGAAGAAATTCCATTCTACCGCCCAAGCGAAAACTCGCCTGAAATTAAATATATGAAGGCACGCCGTGAAGCACTGGGTGGTTATCTGCCAGCACGTCGCAAAGAAAGCGAATCTTTACCAATTCCTGAGCTCTCTGTTTTTGATGCTGTGCTCAAAGGTTCAAACGGTAAAGAACAGTCCACCACCATGGTCATGGTTCGTCTCATCTCTGCCTTATTAAAAGAGAAAGCAATCAAGGACCGTGTGGTACCGATCGTGCCAGATGAAGCGCGTACCTTTGGTCTGGAAGGGATGTTCCGTCAATTGGGGATCTATGCAGCGCATGGTCAACAATATACCCCTGAAGATCAGGAACAGTTGATGCATTACCGTGAAGCCAAAGACGGTCATATGTTACAGGAAGGGATTAACGAAGCCGGTGCGATGAGCGCATGGGCAGCCTTGGCGACCAGTTATTCAACCAATAACCTGCCAATGATTCCGATGTACATGTACTACTCGATGTTCGGCTTCCAGCGTATTGGCGATATTGCCTGGGCCGCAGGTGATGCACAGGCGCAAGGTTTCTTGCTGGGTGCAACCGCTGGCCGTACTACCTTAAATGGTGAGGGCTTGCAGCATCAGGATGGTCATTCGCATATTCTGGCCAACACCATTCCAAACTGTGTCTCTTATGACCCGTGCTTTGGCTATGAGCTTGCTGTGATCGTGCATGATGGTCTGCAACGTATGTATGTGAATCAGGAGCGTGTGTTCTATTATCTGACCCTGATGAATGAAAACTACGAACATCCGCCAATGCCGCAAGGTGCAGAAGAAGGCATCAAGCGTGGTATGTATCTGCTGGAAGAAGACGAAAAAGCGACGGTTCAGTTGATGGGTTCAGGCGTGATTCTGCGTGAAGTGATCAAGGCCGCAAAAATCCTGCGTGAGGAATATCAGATTCATGCCAATGTCTGGAGCGTGACCAGCTTTAACGAACTCGCTCGCGATGGTATGGCATGTGAAGAATATAACCGCCTGCATCCACTGGCTGAAGAAGCGAAAGAACCATGGGTATCTCAGCAGTTACGTGACAAGGACGGTATTGTGGTATCGGCCACTGATCACATGCGTGCCTATAGCGAACAGATCCGTGCCTATCTTCCAGATAGCCGTCCATTCGTAGCCTTGGGTACCGATGGTTATGGCCGTTCAGATACCCGTGGCAACCTGCGTAGCTACTTTGGTGTCGATGCTGCACATATTGTCGTAGCAACCTTGAAGAAGCTGGCAGATGAAGGTGAAGTCGATGCACGTTTAGTGAAAGATGCGATCTCTAGCTTTGAGTTAGATACTGATCGTCCGGTGGCTTGGGCGCCACAGGCGACCCCGGAACTGCATGCTGTTGCTGACTACAAAGAGGAGAACTAATCATGCAAATTACGACTCCAGATATTGGTGTAGATAAGGCAACTGTGGCAGAAATCCTGGTGAAGGTGGGTGACACCATCGCTGTAGATGAAAGTATTGTGCTGCTGGAATCGGATAAAGCCTCTGTTGAAGTGCCAAGCACTTCAGCAGGTGTGGTCAAAAACATCCTGATCAATCAGGGTGATGAAGTATCTGAAGGTACTGTCTTGATTGAACTGCAGGCTGAAGATGATGCCGGTACGGTAGAAAGTCAGGAAGCTGATGCTGCTGACAAAACTTCGGAAAATACCCCAACTGAATTGCCTGATGAGGAAATTCTGCAGGAAGTGGCGACACATCAGCCTAAAGCCTCTAGCCAAAGTGAACAGTCCTCTCAATCGGCTTCTACATCTACTGTAGAAGTGAAATTGCCGGATATTGGCGTAGAAAAAGCCCTGGTGGGTGAAATTCTGGTTCAGGTTGGCGATGAAGTTGAAGTTGATCAAAGCCTGGTCGTGGTTGAATCGGATAAAGCAACAGTTGAAGTACCAAGTACAGTTGCAGGTACTGTAGAAGCGATTCATATTCAGGAAGGTGATTCAGTCAAAGAGGGGGTGCTGATTCTGACAGTGAAAACTGCAGATTTAGCACCAGCTGCTGAGCAAGCAGCGCCTCAAGCAGAAGAAAAGCCAAAAGCTCAAGCAACACCTGAAGCCAAAACTGAAACAGCACCACAACAGGCGGCATCCCCTGCAGGCGATATTGAAGTAAAAGTACCTGACTTGGGTGTAGACAAGGCTGCTGTAGCAGAAATTCTGGTACAGGTCGGTGATACGGTGGAGAAAGACCAGAGCATCATCGTGGTCGAATCGGATAAAGCGACAGTAGAAGTGCCGAGCACGACTGCCGGAGTGATTAAGGCGATTCATGTTGAGCTGGGCCAGAGTGTTTCTGAAGGTGTGGCACTGATTACGATTAAAGCTGAAGGACAAGCATCACCTGCTGCAGCTCCAGCGACAAAATCAGAAGCACCTGTAGCCAAAGCTACACCTGCACCAGCCGCAGCGCCAAAAGCTGACACTGCTGCTGCGACGCCTGAAACGCATAGTGCAGACAAGCTCACCAAAGAGCAGAACGCTGCCAATGCCAAAGTTTATGCTGGTCCTGCTGTGCGGAAACTGGCTCGTGAACTGGGTGTGGTATTGGCAGAAGTGAAAGCTTCTGGTCCGCATGAGCGTCTAATGAAAGAAGACCTGTTTGCGTATGTGAAAGATCGCCTGACTGCACCGCAAACAACAGTTGCACCTGCGGTAGCTGCAGCTCCTGCTGGCTTGCCAAAACTGCCTGATTTCAGTGCTTTTGGTGGGGTAGAAGAGAAAGCCTTGACGCGTCTGCAACAGGTTTCGATTCCACAGTTATCTTTAAATAACTACATCCCACAAGTGACCCAGTTTGATGCAGCCGATATCACTGAGCTGGAAGCTTGGCGTAATGAGCTGAAAGGCAACTTCAAAAAAGAAGGTATTGGCCTGACCATCATGGCTTTCATTATCAAGGCTGTAGCTTATCTGCTCAAAGAAGAGCGTGAGTTTGCCGGTCACCTGTCTGATGACGGTAAATCGGTATTGCTACGGAATGAGATCCATATGGGCATTGCGGTTGCGACGCCAGATGGTCTGACTGTTCCTGTATTACGTAACCCGGACCAGAAGTCGATCAAGAAGATCGCTATTGAGCTCGGTGAGTTAAGCCAGAAAGCGCGTGATAAGAAATTATCACCTAAAGATCTGCAAGGTGCGAACTTCACCATCACCAGCTTGGGCTCAATTGGCGGTACAGCATTTACGCCGTTGGTGAACTGGCCGCAAGTGGCGATCTTGGGTATTTCTCCTGCGACCATGCAACCGGTATGGAATGGGGAGGGCTTTGATCCACGTTTGATGCTGCCACTGTCACTGTCTTATGACCATCGCGTAATTAATGGTGCCGATGCTGCACGCTTTACCAATAAGCTGACCAAGCTGTTAAAGGATATTCGTACACTCTTGATCTGATTCATGAATGTATGAAAATAAAAACCCTGCTCCGGCAGGGTTTTTTTATATGACAATTTGTAAATATAAACACGGTTGGCTATAATGGGCGCACTTCATTGGGGAGTAGCCGCCTTTTGCGCAAAGCAGAAGGGTGATGGTCAACATATTTGCTCAACAGGGCATGGTCATCATAGCAAAGAACCAAATAAGCTTCTCGAAGCTTTCTTTTGTTGGCAAGACCTTTGATTTACCATTCTGCAGATTTTGGCTGGCGGGAAGGGTGAATCATCGGTAGAAAATGCCAGCCAGAGAAAGACCGCATGTACGAATTCCTGCTTTCCACGGCCATCGTTGCACTTGCCGAAATGGGTGATAAAACCCAGTTACTGGCTTTGCTTCTTGCAGCACGTTTCCGCAAACCGACACCGATTTTAATTGCAATTTTACTGGCAACCCTGATTAACCATGGTCTTTCAGCAGCCCTGGGGCAATGGGTCACTACCGTTATTGGGCCAGAAATTTTGCTGTGGATCGTGTCAGTCGGTTTTATTGGGATGGCAATCTGGATGCTGATTCCGGATGAATTAGGGGATGAAAACGACAGTATCAATAAATGGCAAAAGTACGGCGTGTTTGGTGCGACTTTTGTGCTGTTCTTCCTGGCTGAAATTGGCGATAAAACCCAGATTGCGACAGTGGCACTGGCAGCACGTTTTGACAGTGTGCTTTGGGTGATGATGGGTACTACCGTCGGAATGATGATTGCCAACGCACCTGCGGTATTTATCGGTGATAAACTGGCGAATAAACTTCCAATCGGCCTGATTCATAAAATTGGCGCCAGTATTTTCTTGATCATCGGTGTCGGCACCTTGGCACAACATTATTTATTTTAAAAATAAAAATCAATTTCGTATAAATCCTGAGCTAAAAACTCGGGATTTTTTATTGTGAAATTGTGCTCAATTTGCTGATAAATAAAGTTATATATCCAGTTTTATTGATTGTAAGTTCATTTAATTCCCTATATGTTATATGCCTATAGAAAAACCATCCTAAACGAAAAAAATTGGGGATTACTGATGGCCTTCGAGCGCACCACATCGCAAGTCTTGTTTGATAATGGGACACATAAATGTATTAGTTTTACCAGTCTCGTTAAAGGTGAAGGTGTCCAGGCAAACCAATTTCTGATTTTAGACAATGAGCGTGCTGCAGTACTTGATCCGGGCGGTGATTTAACTTATGTACCGTTGACCATGGAACTGAACCGCTATACCCGGTTAAGCAATCTGGATTATGTGATGGCATCGCATCAGGATCCGGACATTATTACGTCCATGCCGCGCTGGCTGGTCTATACCGAAGCCAAAGTCGTAGCTTCCAAGCTCTGGGCGCGATTCTTGCCGCATCTGAATTCAGCCTTTATGAGTGACCGTATGAAAGGTAACTGGCTGGATCGTCTGATTGAATTGCCGGATCATGGTCAGATCATTCCACTCGGTCAATCCAGCATTATTGCTATTCCAGCGCACTTTTTACATTCAGTCGGTAATTTCCAGTTTTATGACCCGATTGCCAAGATCCTGTTTTCGGGTGATATGGGGGCGTCAATGGTCGAGGATGCTTCAAAGCCACTGGAAAATTTTGCAGCGCACATTCCGAAAATGAAAGGATTTCACCAGCGCTATATGTGCAATAACAAGGTGATTCGTTTATGGGTACAGATGGTACGTACCATGGATGTAGACATGATTGTGCCACAACATGGAACACCATTTGTGGGTAAAGAACAGATTAACCAGTTTCTGGACTGGATTGAAACACTGGAATGTGGCACTGATTTAATGGATGAAACTGTTTTTACTTGTCCTGAATAGTTCAAGAAAATTTTAAATTTTTTCTTGAGTAGAAAAACAACATTTTTTATATTTTCCGCCGGCAAAAAAACTGTTTTTGATGACGAGAATTTATAAGAAATGTTGTCTCAAGTTCCTACACAAGATGCATGTTTAAGTTGTGGCGCATGTTGCGCCTATTTCAGGGTTTCATTTTATTGGGCAGAGGGGATTCCCATGCCCGAGCACTATACTGAGCCTGTCACCTCGGTCTATTCATGCATGGCGGGAACCAATCAGAAAAATCCGCGCTGTGTTGCGCTAGAAGGCAAGATTGGCGAGCAGGTGAGTTGCGGCATGTACGAGCTACGTAGCTCATCCTGTAAAGAAGTGCAGATCGCTGATGCCCAGTGCAATAAAGCACGGATGGCACACAATATGATTCCATTCATCCAGATTGAGCCGGATGAAGCCGAAAATGATGATAAATTCGAACGGGTGAGCTAAATTCAAACTCAAGATTTAAAAAGCAGGGTATGGACTCTGCTTTTTTTATGGGAGAAAAAATTAGTAAGGGATTTTGTAAAGCAAATAAATATGATGACTACTCTGGCATATTTAAATTGTTGATTGAATAGTCAAATTTACAGGTTTAGATATTCGGATTAAATCTAAGTCCAGATTTAGACAAAATAAATTTTGCAATTGCAATGAAATTTAGAGCTAAATTTGTTTATAATAGCGCACGGAAATTACCAGTGAGACTGTTATGTTGACCATCGTTCAAGACGCGTTAACCTTCGATGATGTCCTATTACTCCCTGCCTACTCTACTGTTCTCCCAAAAGATGTCTCTCTAAAGACACGCCTGACTCGCGGCATTAACCTGAATATCCCACTTGTTTCAGCAGCTATGGATACTGTGACTGAGTCACGTATGGCAATTGCGATGGCACAAAATGGCGGTATCGGTATTCTGCACAAGAACATGGATATTGCTGCCCAGGCCGCAGAAGTACGCCGTGTGAAAAAATTTGAAGCCGGTATGGTGAAAGATCCGATCACAGTTACCCCAGAAACTACAGTACGTGAACTGATCGCTGTGACTCAAGCGAATAACATCAGCGGTGTACCCGTAGTTAAAGACGGTAAAGTGGTTGGTATCGTGACAGGCCGTGATACACGCTTTGAAACCAATCTGGAACAGCCGGTCAGCAATATCATGACTGGTCAAGACCGTCTGGTGACTGTGCGTGAAGGCGAATCGAAAGAAAACATTCAGGCCTTATTGCAAAAAAACCGTATTGAAAAAGTTATCGTTGTTGGCGAAAACAACGAATTAAAAGGCTTGATCACGGTAACTGATTTCCGTAAAGCGGAACTTTATCCAAATAGCTGTAAAGATGATTTAGGTCGTCTACGTGTAGGTGCAGCAGTCGGTACTGGCGCTGAAACACCAAGCCGTGTAGAAGCACTGGTTGATGCTGGTGTAGACGTGATTGTTGTGGACACTGCACATGGTCACTCTGCGGGTGTGATCGAGCGTGTACGCTGGGTCAAACAGAACTACCCACAAGTTCAAGTGATTGGCGGTAACATCGCCACTGGTGATGCTGCGCTTGCATTGCTTGATGCGGGTGCGGACGCAGTGAAAGTGGGTATCGGCCCTGGCTCAATCTGTACAACTCGTATCGTGGCTGGTATTGGTATGCCACAAATCTCCGCAATTGATTCTGTTGCGCGTGCATTGAAAGAGCAGATTCCATTGATTGCTGATGGTGGTATCCGTTTCTCTGGTGATATGGCAAAAGCGATTGGCGCTGGTGCAAGTACCATCATGGTAGGTTCATTAATGGCGGGTACTGAAGAAGCACCGGGCGAAGTTGAATTCTTCCAGGGCCGTTACTACAAAGCTTACCGTGGTATGGGTTCTTTGGGTGCGATGGCCGGTGCGACTGGTTCTGCTGACCGTTACTTCCAGGATTCTAAAGCCGGTGCTGAAAAACTGGTTCCTGAAGGTATTGAAGGTCGCGTACCGTACAAAGGCCCAATGGGCAATATCGTGCATCAGATGATGGGCGGTCTGCGTTCTTCTATGGGCTATACTGGTTCTGCAACCATTGATGATCTTCGTCAAAATGCCAAGTTTGTGAAAATCACATCTGCCGGTATGTCCGAGTCTCACGTGCATGATGTAACCATCACCAAAGAAGCGCCAAACTACCGTATGGGCTAACTTTCGTTGATTGTTTACTTTAAAAAAGCCGTCATCCTCATGACGGCTTTTTTGTTTTGGTGTACAGTGTTGCACAATGAAAAAGGATGATGTAAATCACCCGCTAAGAAGTGAGACAAAGCATGAGTTATTTTGGTACCGATGGTATTCGTGGAAAATTTGGTGAGTTACCCATTACACCTGAATTTGCCCTGAAATTAGGTTTTGCGGCAGGAAAAGTATTAAAACGAAATAGTAAAAAAAACAAACCATTGGTGGTACTGGGTAAAGATACCCGTTTATCTGGTTATATTCTGGAATCTGCGCTACAGGCAGGACTCAATGCGGCAGGTGTTTATGTGCATCTGCTTGGACCTTTGCCAACCCCAGCCATTGCCCATTTGACCCGTGCTTTGCATGCCAGTCTCGGTATTGTCATTTCTGCATCACACAATCCGTATTTCGATAACGGGATTAAGTTTTTCTCGAGTGAAGGTAAAAAACTGCCTGATGCTTTGCAGGATCAGATCAACCAGGAACTGGAAAAAGAACTGGTGATCGAAGATAACGCGAACTTGGGTAAAAGTTTCCGCGTGAAAGATGCCAATGGCCGTTATATCGAATTCTGTAAATCAACCTTCCCATACCATTTAGACCTGAATGATTTAACGATTGTGGTCGATTGTGCCAATGGTGCAGCTTACAGCGTTGGCCCTGCGGTTTTCCGTGAACTGGGTGCTAAGGTTATTTCCATCTATGATGAACCGACCGGTCTGAATATCAATGAGAACTGTGGTTCAACTCATCCGGAAAATCTGCAAAAAGCAGTGGTTGAGCATGGTGCTGATTTAGGCATAGCCTTCGATGGTGATGCTGACCGCGTGATTATGGTCGATAAAAACGGTGAGCAAATTACCGGTGATCATATTCTGTATATTCTTGCGACTCAGGCAAAAAATAAGCCAGCTGGGATTGTTGGTACCTTGATGAGCAATATGGCGCTGGAACTGGCACTGGAAAAAGCCGGAGTAGAACTGTTGCGTGCCAAAGTCGGTGATCGTTATGTACTGCAAGGTCTGGAAGAAAAAGGCTGGTCGATTGGTGGCGAGCCATCAGGCCATATCCTGACTTTAGACAAGAGCACCACAGGCGATGCGATTATTGCTGCACTACAAGTCTTAACCGTGATGGTCGAGCAGAAGAAAGCGCTACATGAGTTAGTGGCTGACTTTAAATTATTGCCGAATGTCTTGGTGAATGTACGTCTGAATACCATGTTTGACCCGTACTCAGTGCCTGCTTTGACTGCAGAGTTTAGCAAAGCTGAAGAGCAGCTCAAAGGCCGTGGCCGTTTACTGATCCGTAAGTCAGGGACTGAACCGGTGATCCGTGTCATGGTGGAAGGCGAGGATCTTGCAGAGGTGACCACCCTGGCAAATTCATTGGCTGATGCGGTACGTGCCAACGCCGCTTAAATGGGGGAAGAGTGAATGAGCGATCTGATTAAGGATCTAAGTGAACTGCGTCTGAACTACCAAAAAGGCGAGCTACATGAAGATCAGGTCAATCCCAATCCGCATATGCAGTTTTTGCAGTGGTTTAACCATGCACTTGCTGCACAGCTGCATGAACCCTATGCCATGTCATTGGCAACTGCAAATGCACAGGGTCGTCCGCATGTGCGTACAGTATTGCTGCGTGGTGCCACTGAAGCAGGGTATGATTTCTATACCAATTATGACAGTCAAAAAGGTCTGGATCTGGCCGAAAACCCGTATGCAGAATTGCTGTTTTACTGGCAGGAACAGGAACGTCAGATCCGGATTAGCGGTAAGGTAGTTAAAATTTCGGAAGAAGAATCGACTGATTATTATCATAAACGTCCACGTGAAAGTCAGATCGCTGCTCATATCAGTACTCCGCAAAGTGGTGTGGTTGCGAGTCGTGAAGAACTACAGCAACGTTTCTGGGATCTGCATCAGCAGGTCGCTAATCAGGAAGAGCTGGATAAGCCGGGATTCTGGGGCGGCTATCGTTTGCAGCCAGATTATTATGAATTCTGGCAGGGCCGTCCAAACCGTTTACATGACCGCCTGAGTTATGAAAAAATCGATGGGGCGTGGAAACTACAACGATTGATGCCATAACAATGCCTAAACTTGAAATCAAGCAAAGACCTTTACTGACACGCCCTGAATCTTTTCAGGGCGTGCCTTCATTTGTAGCTAACATTCTGGCACGCCGTGGCGTGGAATCTGAACAGGAGCTGGAGCTGAAACTCAAGCATCTGCTGGCTCCGACCATGAAAGGTTTAACGGAAGCGGTCCAGCTGATTGATCAGGCTATAGATGCCGGCCAGAAAATCGTAATTGTCGGTGACTATGATGCTGATGGGGCGACCAGTACCACACTGATGGTACTTGCTCTGCGTGATATGGGTGCTCATGTCGACTATCTGGTTCCTGACCGGTTTAAGTATGGTTATGGCCTGACACCTGCGATTGCGGATCTGGCTTTTGCTAATTTTACGCCGGATCTTTTAATCACAGTGGATAACGGGATTTCCAGTCATGAAGGCGTGAAACAGGCGCAAGATCATGGTATGCAGGTGATTATTACCGATCACCACTTAACTACCAAGCCTACACCTGCAGCAGAGGCTGTGGTCAATCCCAATCAGCTGGGTTGTGATTTTCCAAGTAAGGCTTTGGCAGGTGTAGGGGTAGCTTTTTATGTTCTGGCAAATCTATCGACTCATCGTAAAAAGTTGGGTAAATCTTCAACGGTTATTACCAATTATCTGGATCTGGTCGCTTTAGGTACTTATGCAGATGTCGCAAGTCTGGACTATAACAACCGTATTCTGGTGGATGCCGGCTTAAAACGGATTCAACATCATCTTTGCCGACCTGGCATCAGTGCCTTGCTAGAGATTGCTGGTCGTGATGCAGCTACGCTCAAAGCGCAGGATCTGGGTTTTGTGCTTGGCCCACGCATTAATGCAGCGGGTCGTATGGAAACCATGGATATCGGGATCGAGTGTTTGCTTGCTCCGGATCTGGCAACCGCTTATCCACTCGCAGAACAGCTGAATCAACTCAATGTCGAACGTCGTCAGGTAGAAGGCAAAATCAAGCAAGAAGCTTTGACTGAACTGGAAAAAATCCAGCTGGATGAGAATACTTTGCCAGCCGCGCTGATCATGTTTGAACAGCACTGGCATCAGGGTGTGATCGGGATTGTGGCGGGGCGTTTAAAAGAACAGTTCCATCGTCCAAGTATTGTGTTCGCAGCAGATGAAGATGGGATTCATATCAAAGGTTCAGCACGTTCCATTGAAGGGATTCATATCCGGGATAGTATTGAACGGATAGCAGAGCAGTATCCGCATCTGGTCAGCCATTTTGGTGGGCACGCGGCCGCAGCGGGACTAACCATTAAAAAGCAGCATTTTGCTGAATTTAAACAGGTCTTTGAACAGCTGATTGCAGAGATGGATGAAAGCCTATTTACCGCTACGCTGTGGACTGATGGGGAACTACCGGCATCAGCTTTCCAAATTGAAACGGTCGATTTACTGCAAAACTTAAGTCCATGGGGACAAAAGTTTCCTCAACCGATTTTTGAAGGCATCTTTAAGATTCTGGATTACCGCTGGCTCAAGGATGTACATCTGAAATTACGTGTTGCCTTAGAGAATGGACAGGTTGTGGATGCGATTGCTTTTAGTGCCATCGATAAATACAAGTTTGATCCGATGAAACAGCATGTACGTCTGGTCTATGAACTGGATAAAAATGTCTTTAATGGCAATGTTAGCCTGCAAATGCGAATTGCTCATCTGGAACAATAAATTATTCAAATAAAAAACCGCTCAATTGAGCGGTTTTTTTTGGACTTTTAATCTTGGAGATTAGAAGCGGAAAGTACCATTGATACCAAACGAGTCAATACCGTCAGTTGTGTGGTAATTTACACCTGCTGCAATAGTTGGCGTAAAGAATTTTTGAGCTTTAATACCGAACAGTGTATCTGAACCATCTGCAGTAGAATCAGCAATAGATAGACCTACACTGAGAGTTGGATCGATATAAAGATCAGCAGCTAAGCGATAGGTTGTTTCATCACCAATATAAGTTAAACCTTCAAAATTGGTGAAATGATTGCCAATTTGAGTCACGTATTTGGCACGTAAAGATAATGCAGTGTCATCACCTACAGTAAGTGCATTTGAAAGATTTGCGGTGAAACCATAGTTTGCCACTTGAACTGGGTCTACGCTTTCATTTGCGGCACCTACTGCTAGCAACAAGCCAGTAACTGGTAGGTAACCTACTTCAAGCGCATAACCGGTATTATCGTCACCTGCAAAATCAACTTGGTTAATAGTACCGCTTACATAAAATTGAGTATTTGGAATATAAAACTCACCACTTACACCGAACACATCAATATCTTCATCGCCATCACCGCTTGCATTTGCATAACCTAAGCCAATATTGCTTGCTTTATTTAGGAAAGCCGCTTCTGCAAGTGGAGAGTTCTTAACTTGAACATCGTTTAAATAATATTTTCCATTGATGAAAAATGTATCTAGATCCCCAAGGTTATCGATATCAGTGTTTTCATACCCTACATTAAGTTCAGCTTGGTAAGCATGTGCAGTTCCTAGGCTAGCAAGAAGTGCTGTAGCAAGAGCAAGTTTCTTAAACATTTAGATTTTCTCTCTTTGTTATAAAATATGGCTGTTTTATTAACAGTTGTAACAAATTGTACAGATAATAATCGCCCCGTCAATGTGCAAAAACTACCTAAATGCTTGTTTAAAGTGCAATAAAAAACCCATCCGAAGATGGGTTTTTTATAATGAAATTTCTTAGTTTGGATTAGAAGCGGTATTTCGCAGCTAGACCAAATTTGTTGTAGTCTTGGTTACCAATTTCACCAAAACCTACACGACCTTCCAAGCTCACTTGTTCATTAAAGAATTTACGTGCACTTACACCAAATTCATTTGAGTCATATGGGCCATTGTCTTTGCTTTGATAATCAGCACCAACACTTAAAGTTTTGTCGATGAAGTAGTCAGCTTTTAAGTTGTACTCATCTAGGTCGCCAAAGGCAGCGCCAGCTTCAAGGTTAATATCTTTACCATTGCTTAAGGTAGTCACATATTTAGCACGTAAAGTTGGATCTACACCGTCATCATAGTCATTGTCATAACCTTTCACACCTGCTGCAATTAACAGACCTGGTGCAGGTAAATAACCGACTTCAGCACTATAAACGGTTTCGTCAAAATCAGGTGCATAGTCGTATTTAGAATCATCACGACCTACGCTACCACTCAAATAAAAATCTGAATTTGGTACGAAGTATTCAGCACCTACACCATAACGGTGACGTTCTGAAGAGTCGTAATCATCATATTGATATTGAGCTTTCACATTACTTGCACGATCAAGGAAAGCTGCTTCGGCCAATGGCGCATTACGTGTTTCAACTGGATTAAAGTAGTATGTGCCATCAACACCAAAAGAGCCGCTTGAGCTACCATTATCCGGGTCTGTTAGGCCTGCAGATGCACCCACTTCCGCTTGATAAGCATGAGCTGCTGTACCTGTAAGAGCTACGGCTGAAAGTAATGCTGAAGCGATTGCTAGTTTTTTCATGCGGATACTCCCCTCTGAAAATATGGCTAAAATTAATACACTTTTTGTTACAACTTTAAGTCTAGACCAATTCCAATAATCGTCAATCAAAGGAAAGTTACTACATTGTGAGTAAGGTAATATTATGTAATTTTCATTTAATAACTAATTGAATTTAAAGAATAAAAATGAAATGTTTTGTTTTATTAAAAGTGTGTAGATATTGTGGAATGTATTGAAAATGCTATTTTTTATCTTATTTTGTAGGGGTTTTAGGGTTTTAAAATGAATAAAAAATTGAGTATAAAAATACAACGAAATATATTTAAGAATAGAATGAGAAAGTATTAAAAATAATATTTAGCTATTTTATCGGGCTGACAAATTTTGTAATTAAAAAATGTGCTAGTGACATTTTCTTGCTTAGCTTTAAAGATGGATTTATCGCTATAAATTGGTGAAATAGACTGTGATATAATATTGACCTAAGAATTTATACCTAATTTTGATTGAGAGTAATTCACGTGGAAATTAATCCGTATCTAAACCAATTAAAAGACTTAAACGAACGTGGTCAAACACTACGGGGGTATCTTTGACTACGATCTGAAAAAAGAGCGTTTAGAAGAAGTCCTGCGTGAATTAGAAGACCCGGCGATCTGGAATGACCAGAGTCGTGCTCAGGCCATGGCCAAAGAAAAAGGCGAGCTTGAAAATGTACTTAATGTACTGGACGGCTTAACGACCCAGCTTGAAGATGCTCAAGCGATGCTTGATCTTGCGGTTGAAGCAGATGAAGAAGCGATGCTGGAAGATGTGCAGGCTGAGCTGAATGCAGCTGAAGAAGAACTGGCGAAGCTTGAATTCCGTCGTATGTTCAGTAATCCGATGGATCCAAACCCATGCTATGTGGAAATTCAGGCAGGTTCAGGTGGTACAGAAGCACAAGACTGGGCATCGATGCTGCTGCGTATGTACATGCGCTGGATTGAACGTCATGGTTTTAAAGCAGAAGTGATGGAAGAGTCTGACGGTGATGTAGCCGGGATAAAGTCTGCTACGATCCGTGTAGATGGTGAGTATGCCTATGGCTGGTTACGTACCGAATCAGGTGTACACCGTCTAGTACGTAAATCACCATTCGACTCGGGTAACCGCCGTCATACCTCATTCTCTGCAGTATTTGTATCGCCTGAAGTGGATGACAATATTGAAATTGAAATCAATCCTTCAGATGTCCGTACCGATACTTACCGTGCCTCGGGTGCCGGTGGTCAGCACATTAACAAAACTGACTCTGCGGTACGTTTGACTCATATTCCAACCGGTATTGTGGTGGCCTGTCAAAACCAGCGTTCACAACATGCCAACCGTGACCATGCCTGGAAACAGTTACGTGCAAAACTCTATGAACTGGAAATGAGCAAACGTAATGAAGCGGCTCAAGCATTAGAAGACTCGAAGTCTGACATTGGTTGGGGTAGCCAGATCCGTTCTTATGTACTGGATGACTCACGTATCAAAGACTTGCGTACCAGTGTGGAAAGCTCGAACACCGGTGCAGTGCTGGATGGTGACCTGGATAAATTTATTGAAGCCAGCTTGAAAATGGGTCTTTAAGGTTCATAATTTGATTTCCTTATATAGGAATATGTAAGGAAATCAATACTATTTATTCTCTTTAAAAACATAAAAATAATAAAATCTTCTCAATTAAAATCTTATTGATGGTATTTATAAAAGATAAAAATCAAAGCCTCTTGAAAATTATAAATAAAAGGAAATGAGCATGTCCGGCAAAATTAAATATAGATATTCAAAAATTTTAATTTTATTGCCCTGTTTTTTTCTAGCATCTTGTTTGACGCCTTATAGCAAACCAAATGCGTTATATACTTTTAATGCTGTTACAGATAGTCCAGAAGGTGTTATATTTTTTAATAAAAATAAAAGCAGTCAAGCCATGCTGTTCTACAAGACGTCATTACTAACTCTATATAAGGCTAGATTGTTTAATAGACTGAATTTAGAGATTAAAAATTGTGCAGAGTTTGTTAAAATAACCAGCTGCATTTGGTATGCAGATATTGTGTTAAATCATGCAGAAGCTGAACAATACGGTGAGATTTTGTTGAATGATTATTGGGATGTAGAAGATCAAGAAGGAAAATTTTATATACGTTCTATCGATAGTGAACAAAGATTTAAACGTCTATTAAATTCTAAGCAAAGTCATTTTCATTTTTCTTTGGCTACGGCTGAGGGCAATAGTGAAAATGCGGGTAAGTATTTATCTGGTCTACGGATAAAAAATAACTATATAGAAATTAAACCAAATCATGTTGAAATTTTCAAAAAACCATCTCGAATTAGTCGAATGATGTGGATCCATACACAATAAATTAATGATGAATCTCTTAAAGCTGTTTAAAATAATGTCTTTAAAGTTAAAAAAACAGAGGACCAGCCTCTGTTTTTTTAACTTTAAAATTTGCCGATGCGCATGCATAAAAACAGCTTGATCAGACAATGCTAGAATGATCTGAGGTTGTACAAAATTACAGCAATTTACAAAATGAACATAAATATCGATAATTTTCGATATTAATATCGAATAAATTCGATATAATGATTTTTGCTAAGGTGCTGATCATCAATATGAGTGAAATGAGATGGACACAGAAGCGATTTATAAAGCCTTGGCCAACCCGATTAGACGCCAGATTCTACAGTGTTTGAAAGAACCTGAGCGTTTCATTTCCGCCGAAGAATGCGGACATGATTTTAGTCGTGGCGTATGTGCGGGGCAGATCGAAAAAATCGCGGACATTTCTCAATCGACCATGTCGAATCATTTGTCGGTGTTGCAACAGGCAGGACTGATTCAGGTGACCAAATATGGGCAATGGTCTTATTTTTCTCGTAATGAGGCACTGATTCAGGAATTTTTACAACATTTACAGCATGCGCTTTAGACTGAAATCAGTTGGCAAGCTGTGAGAGGATGGCTTGATGACAGATTTTTCAACCCCAGTTCAATTCGGTGAACTTAAACTTAAAAACCGCGTGGTGATGGCACCCCTGACCCGTAGCCGCGCAACTGCTGATCGTGTTCCAACCCCCATGATGGTTGAGTACTATGCGCAACGTGCAAGTGCTGGTCTGATCATTTCTGAAGCTACAGTGATTTCCGAAGAAGCCAACGGTTATTTAAATACTCCAGGACTGTTTACCGATGCTCAGGTCGAAGGCTGGAAAAAGGTCACTCAAGCGGTTCATGAGAAGGGCGGTTTAATCGTTGCCCAGCTTTGGCATGTTGGTCGTGTATCACATCCGGATCTGTTAAATGGTGAAACACCAGTGTCTGCAAGTGCAGTACAACAGGCGGGTCATGTCAGCTTATTACGTCCAAAACGTCCATACGTTACGCCACGTCCCTTGGAAGTTTCTGAAATTCACGCGATTACCGAGCAATACAAACAAGCCGCGATTCGTGCTAAAGAAGCCGGTTTTGATGGTGTTGAATTACATGCTGCCAATGGTTATTTGATTGACCAGTTCTTGCAAAGCAAAACCAATCAGCGTGAAGATGAATACGGCGGTTCAGTCGAAAACCGTACACGGTTCCTGCTAGAAGCAACTGATGCACTGATTGAAGTATGGGGTGCGGATCGTGTAGGGGTGCATTTTGCTCCGCGTGGTGATGACCATGACATGGGTGATAATGATCCACGTGAAACATTTGGCTATGCCATGGAGCAGCTGGGCAAGCGCAAGATTGCCTTCTTCTTTACCCGTGAATATCTGGCTGAAGACAGTATTTCCGAATATATGAAAGAGCGTTCAGGTGGAGTACCTTATATTGCCAATATGCAACTGAGTCGTGAAGATGCGATTGAGCTGTTGGCAGCTGAAAAGGCAGATGCAGTCGCATTTGGTAAAGCCTACATTGCAAATCCTGATCTATACGAACGTCTGCTTGATAATGCACCGCTTAATGAGCTGAAAATGGAAAATATGATCGGCAGTCAGGTGGCTGAAGGTTATATTGATTATCCAACTTTGGCAGAAGTTAGAGTATTAAGCACCATAGAATAATTCGAAATAAGAGCCACATCGATTAACATGTCGATGTGGCTCTGTTATATTTTGCCGATTGAATCTGTTTTGGGGCGCAATGTGGCTACTCCATTCTGGTATAACGCAGCCTTGGCGCTAGCGAAACCGCTTTATCAATCCCGTATACGTAAACGTGCGACCAGTCCGGAACAATTAGAACAAGAACTGTTGGAACGTTTTGGTCCTTTCCAGTCCCCTAAAAATCTGCAGGCGATCTGGTTTCATGTGGTATCCGTAGGGGAAACCAATGCCGCTCAACCTTTAATTGAACATTACTTAAAACTTGGGCATCCGGTTCTAGTGACTAATACCACCAAGACTGGGCAGGCACGTGCTAAATCACTTTTCTTGAAAGAACCTTATTTAGACTTATTCCAGGCTGTATATTTGCCAGCTGACCAGAAAACCCTGATTCGTGATTTTTATCAAAAATATCAGCCTAAATTGCTGTTATTGATGGAGACTGAGCTCTGGCCAAATCTGATTGACCAGGCACCGAATTTTAATGTGCCATGTCTGTTACTGAATGCCCGTCTTTCTGAAAAATCCGCCAAAGGCTATGGCAAAGTCAAAGGCCTAACCCGTGGCATGCTTAAGAATTTAACAGGTCTTTTGGCTCAGGATACAGCAACCCAGCAGCGTTATATTGATCTAGGTATAGTTTTAGAAAAAACTCAGGTCTTGGGCAATATCAAGTTTGATATCACGGCACCGCAGCAATTTATTAATCATGCTGCCCAATTGAAACAGGAATGGTCTCTGCAAGGCCGGAAGATCATTACTCTCGCCAGTACGCATGCGCCTGAAGAACAGCAATTAATGGCTGAACTTAAATCTGCGCTGGATGCAGATTCGACATTAGTTTGTATCGTGGTGCCACGCCATCCGGAACGTTTCGATGAGGTGTTCCAAGCTGCACAGTCCTTAGGTTTAAGGACCCAGCGCCGTAGCTTGGGACAGCGCATTGAAGCTGATACTCAGATTTATCTTGCAGATTCCATGGGCGAGATGTGGCTCTGGTATGCCTTGAGCCAAGCCTGTTATGTTGGTGGTTCTCTAAATGAACCAGGTGGTGGGCATAATATTCTGGAGCCGATTGCGCTAAATGTTCCAACGATTCTGGGTAAAAACTATTTTAACTTTCAGACGATTGTCGATGAGTTTGTCCAGGCGCATGCCGTAGAAGTGATGCAGGATGCTAAGCAGGCTGCTGAGACTTTGCTAGAAATTCTGAATAATTCAGCTAAAGCTGAAAGCTTGAATACTGCTGCACAAAAGATTATGCAGCAAAATCAGGGTTCACTTGAAAGGCATATTCAGGTGATTGATCAATATCTTTGATTATATTCTGATTTGTGAAGAAGCTGATTTTCATGGATTGATTGTATAAGGTTAAAACTAAGCCTTATCTTTATAGATTTAATGCTAGCGCTCTTCTTTCTTTTACTTTTGTTTCGGCAAAAGTAACAAAACCATTTGTCATCCACAAAACTCGTCATATACCATCTTTTTGCAAAGATATCGCAGAACCTATATCAGGCAAAAAGAGTCCTGCCTCGGACAGTTGTGGATGACGTTTCCGCGTATCCAGTGATGGATTTGTTGAGTTAATTTTTTATGAATATCGTCCTGCTTAATCCCCACCAAACCGAATCTGAACTGTGGTCAATTACGTCAAAGCGGCAGCTGGAACATTTACAACAGCACCTGGAGGTTCAGGTGGGCGATACGTTGAAAGTCGGGATTCGGGAAGGGAAACGGTATTTAACTGAAGTTGTCGAAATTTCTGAAAAAGCGATTTTATTGAAACCCATTCAAGAAGAATCAGTTCCTGCAAAGCTGCCTGTTACTCTAATTGTAGCTTTACCACGTCCTAAAGTTTTGCGTCGTCTGATCATGGATGCTGTGACCATGGGGGTAGAAAAGATCATTTTACTGCATAGCTACCGGGTGGATAAAAGCTATTGGCAGACCCCATTTTTGCAGCAACTGAATCATTATATCGATCTCGGGCTAGAACAGGCAGGAGATACGGTTGCTCCGAAAATTGAGCTGTATAAACGCTTTAAACCTTTTGTCGAAGATATCTTGCCGGGACTCATTACAGCAGACCGTCCAGCCTTTATTGCACATCCTTATGCCGAACAGCCGATGCCATATGCACTTCAGCATCCTTGCACGATTGTCATTGGCCCCGAAGGTGGCTTTATTCCGTATGAAGTTGATTTGCTCATAAAAAACGGCTGCCAGGCAGTGAGCCTTGGCAACCGTATTCTCCGTACTGAAACGGCGATTTCATATGTTTTAGGTCGACTGTTTAGCGCGAGCTGAGGCATCTTCATGGCCATCGCCACGATAGACTTTCACTTCCTGCACCGGATATGGAATCGAAATATTATGTTCAGCAAAGGCTTGTATCACCCGTTCCTGAACTGCACTGATTGAGGTGCCTATGCCTGTTTCAGTGGTATTGACCCACCATAAGGCTTTGAGAGTAATCGAGAAGTCTGCCAGTGCAATCACATTGACGCTAAATGCAGGTTGACTCAGGATGGTCGGATCTTTATCCAGAATTGCAGTAATAATATCCTTGGCTTTCTGGATATCATCTTCATAACCGATCCCGACCGAAAATTCACAGCGGCGACGGGTATAAGCAGTATTCACCGTGACTGCACTGGTATAGACCGTAGCATTTGGAATTACGATACGACGACCATCTGGCGAGCGTAAAAAAGTTGCACGAATCTGGATATCTTCCACGGTACCCTCCAGACCATTCACGATAATGTCATCGCCAATCTTGAAAGGTTCACCCAGCAAAATCAGTACACCTGAGAGCAGATTCTGGAAAATATCCTTAAATGCGAAACCGATCGCCACCGAACCAATCCCAAGCGCACTCATCAGCTGACCTGGGGTGAAACCTGGAATCGCAATCACCAGCCCGATTAATACGCCAAAGAAAACAATCACGGTACTACCGACACGGTTCAGCACCAGTACCAGATTCTGTCGGGTATAAGTACGGTTTTCTAAAGTCTTACGGACAAAAAACTTAAACAGTTTTGACAGTAACCAGAAAATGACAATGACTGTCAGTGCGATGCAGAAATAAGGCACACGCTCCCAGAAACCCTCCATGATCTTGTCAATGGTGCTATAGGCATCATTGTACTTGGAGGTATGTTCGATCACGGTTTGGGCAGTTTTTTCAGTCGCCTGATGCAGGAGCTCAGTCGTCCCTTCAGTTACCTGGCTTAAAGTATTCTCTTGCTCAGCCACAAAAACTCCACAATTTAAATTTCGCTTATTTTGCCTCAACTACAGCAAAAAATTAACAACAGCGAAATTTATACACAATATATTTATGCAAAACAGACACAACTGTCTTAAAAGAACTCAGTCGTTTTTTGTTTCACTTCACTTGGGATTCTTGAAGGTTCACCTTCACTCATATAAGAGAATAACGCAGTCGTCGCCAACAGGCTGAGTACGGTAAAAATGATTACCAGCCAGGCCACAATTTTTTCCCAGACGGGGCTTGTACGTATCGGGCCATACTGATTGCTGCCTCTTGTTCCTGGAAAAAGCAGGATATAAATCCAGACAAACAGATTGATCAAAGGCACGAAGAATAGCAGCATCCACCAGCCACTGCGGTCCAGATCGTGTAAGCGTCGTACCGTAATCACAATACCGAAATACAGATAGACCAGCATGATCGCTAAGGCAAACAGGCTGGACAGGCCGTGCAGGGAGATTTGCCAGTTTGAATCTACTGATAGGCTGGCAATGTTCACAATATCAATACTTAAACCTAGCGCAATACTGCTGCATAAGAAAATAAACTGTAAAAATGCAGACCAGGCAATAAAACTCAAACGTCCAAATCGGCCCCTGATCGATAAGGGATGATCTGCTGCAGGAAAAGGAGGAGGGAAATAGGAAGGTTCAGTTGAATTCATGGGCAAGATCCTAAGCCTGTATAAAATACAGCGAGAGTGGGCGACTCATTTTATTTGACGATAGCAATATCTAGCTGACTTTGGCCATAGCTGAGCATTATCCGAAGTTATTCTGATTGAATTTGAATAAATAATCTACGACGAAAGCATGATTGTCGGATTTGAAATATGCAGTACATACTGCCATTATGCATAAAAAACAATCAACAAAATGCCATCAAGCTCTCGTGATGAGATAGAACAAGATCAAGGAAGCGAACAATGAAAGAAATCTATCCAGTACCAGCAGAATTTAAGAAAACCGCACGTACCACTGATACAGAGTATTTTGAGCGTTATCAGCAATCCATTGAACAACCGGATCAGTTCTGGGCTGAACAGGCACAGCGCCTGGACTGGATCAAACCTTTTACCCAGGTTAAAAGTACCAGTTTTGATAAAGACAATTTTAAAATTGAATGGTTTGCAGATGGCCAGCTCAATGTCAGTGCCAACTGTCTGGATCGCCATCTTAAGGAACATCCTTATAAACCGGCGATTATCTGGGAAGGGGATCATCCATCCCGTCACAAGATTATTTCTTTTCATGAGCTTTATGATGAAACCTGCCGTTTCGCCAATGTCCTGAAAAAGAACGGAATTAAAAAGGGCGACCGGGTGGTGCTGTATATGCCAATGGTCTCGGAAGCCGCAATTGCCATGCTGGCCTGTGCCCGAATTGGTGCAGTGCATTGTGTGGTGTTTGGTGGTTTCTCACCTGATTCTCTGGCCAGCCGGATTGAAGACAGTCAGGCCAAAATGGTGATTACCGCAGATTCGGGCATGCGTGGGGGCAAAGCCATTCCACTGAAAGCCAATGTGGATGAAGCCCTGAAAATTGCCGGTACCGAATCGATTGAACATGTCATCGTTGTACATCGCACCGGCAATCCGGTAGAAATGCAACAGGGACGTGATCTCTGGTATCACATGGAAATCATGACCGTCAATGAGATCTGTCCCCCTGAACCGATGAATGCGGAAGATCCGCTGTTTATCCTGTATACCTCGGGTTCAACCGGAAAACCTAAGGGCGTACTGCATACCACAGGCGGCTATCTGACTTATGTGAACTGTACTTTCCGAGAAGTTTTTGACATCAAACAGGATGATGTGTTCTGGTGTACTGCCGATGTCGGCTGGATTACCGGGCATTCCTATGTACTGTATGGTCCGCTCTCTAATGGTACGACTACGGTCATGTTCGAGGGAGTGCCGCAATATCCGAGCTGGGCACGTACCGGACATATCGTCGACAAGCACAATGTGACCATTCTCTATACTGCACCGACAGCCATTCGTGCCATGATGCGTGAGGGGGATGCCTATGTACGGGAAAGTGATCGTAGCAGCCTGAGAATTTTAGGTTCGGTCGGTGAGCCGATTAACCCGGAAGCCTGGAACTGGTATTACTCGGTAGTCGGTGAAAGCCGCTGTCCGGTGATTGATACCTGGTGGCAAACCGAAACTGGTGGCTTCATGATTACGCCTTTACCAGGTGCGACCGACCTGAAACCGGGTTCTGCAACCCGGCCATTCTTTGGTGTGCAACCCGCCATTGTCGATGCAGAAGGCAAGGAAATTGAAGGGGTGGCAGAAGGGAATCTAGTAATTAAGGATTCCTGGCCAGGTCAGATGCGCACCATCTGGGGTGACCCAGACCGCTTTATTGACGCCTATTTCTCGACCTATCCGGGTACCTATTTTACTGGTGACGGCGCACGTCGTGATGAAGATGGCTATTACTGGATTACCGGTCGTGTCGATGACGTACTCAATGTTTCAGGCCATCGTCTGGGTACGGCAGAAATTGAAAGTGCATTGGTTGCACATGAGGCAGTTGCCGAAGCTGCCGTAGTGGGTATGCCGCATGACATCAAAGGTCAGGGGATTTGTGCCTTTGTCACCTTGCAGGCAGGGACTGAAAGTACTGAACAGCTGCGCGGTGAACTGGTAGCTTGGGTACGTAAAATTTTAGGGCCAGTGGCAACGCCAGATGCCTTGCACTGGGCACCCGCTTTACCTAAAACCCGTTCAGGAAAAATTATGCGCCGGATTTTAAGAAAGATTGCTGCCAATGAACTGGACAGTCTGGGCGATACCTCGACTCTGGCTGAGCCACAAGTCGTGGATCAGTTAATTGCTGAAGTGCAGCGTAATCAGGCATAAGTTTAGGACGTTCAAATACCGGCATTATTTGCCGGTATTTTTGTCTCAGGAATAAGCTCTGCATGCTTTCGAATATAGTGCCAAGCTGCAATCTGCTAAGCTAAAACTATGCTGAACTTAGGTCAAAAGAATGAATGTACGACAACAATATCTAGATCAATCTCCCCTGCAAATTGCCCAGCAACTGACAGAAACTTTTGCCCAAACAGCCGCAGCTCGTGACAAGCAGGGCGGTAATCCTAAAGCCGAGCGTGATCTGATTCGTCAGAGCGGTTTACTGGGCCTGTCTATTCCAAAACAGTACGGCGGTCAGGAAGCAGACTGGCAGACAATTTTTAAAACCATTCAAATTATTGCCCGAGTTGATAGTTCATTAGCACATGTTTATGGGTTTCATCATTTGCTGATTGCAACGGTTCAATTATTTTCCCAACCAGAACAATATGGCCCATGGTTTGAACAGACCGCTCGGGAAAACCTGTTCTGGGGCAATACCTTAAATCCACTGGACCGTCGTACTACCGCAACAAAAGTTGCTGAAAAAGAATATATTTTTGATGGAAATAAAAGTTTCTGTTCTGGCTCCATTGATTCCGATATTTTACTGTGCTCAGGCTATAACGACGCTGGAAAATTACTGATCGGGGTAATTCCAACAGCACGTAAGGGCGTAAGTTTTCTCGGTGACTGGAATAATATGGGTCAACGCCAGACCGATAGCGGCACCAGCCATTTTGAGCAGGTCAAAATTCATGAAGATGAATTACTGTTAAATCCGGGTCCACTCAGTACACCATATTCAAGCTTACGTCCTTTGATTGCCCAGCTGATCTTTGTACACATGTTCCTCGGGGTAGCAGAAGGTGCGTTTGAAGTGGCCAAACAAACCGTACAGACTCAAAAAGCCTGGTCAAAATCATTGGTAGAAGATGCAGTGAATGACCCCTTTACCCAGAAGCATTTTGCCGAGTTCTACGTGCAACTGGAAAGTGTACGTCTGCTAGCTGATAAAGCGATTCAAACCTTACAGGCTGCTTGGGATCTGGGAAGTGATCTCACTGCTGAGCAGCGTGGTGAAGTTTCAGTGGCGATTGCCACAGCCAAAATCGCGGCCACCAACACATCTCTTTATATCACCCAGAATATTTTTCAGGTGATGGGCGCGCGTGCGACCACGGCCAAACTGAATCTGGACCGTTTCTGGCGTAATGTTCGCACCCAGACCTTACATGATCCGGTAGATTATAAATATCAGGAAGTTGGGGAATGGGTATTGACCGGGAAAGTGCCTGATCCAAGTTTTTATTCTTAATATGAAAAGCCTCCAATATTGGAGGCTTTTCATATTAGATGAAGTGATAGTTTCTTCTAAATCTGCTTAAAGGCTTCTATGGCTCGTACACGAGAGGCTTTTAAATCGACAATCGGTTTTGGATAATCCAGTTCCAGATCAGGATTTTTGGCATAAGGTTCATGAATGGATTTGGCATCCAGATGCGCCAGTTCAGGCACCCACTCGCGGATATAGTCTCCATTGGGATCAAACTTCAGGGACTGGCTGACCGGATTAAAAATCCGGAAGTAGGGCACAGCATCCATGCCGGTTGATGCGCACCATTGCCAGCCGCCATTATTCGCAGCCAGATCGCCGTCAATCAGGTGCTGCATAAACCAGCTTTCACCCAGTCGCCAGTCGATCAGCAAGTTCTTACACAGGAACATCGCAGTAATCATCCTGACCCGGTTATGCATCCAGCCAGTTGCCAGCATTTGCCGCATGCCAGCATCGACAATTGGAATTCCGGTCTGGCCTTGCTGCCAGGCAGCTAGATCTTCGGGGGCATTGCGCCACTGGATCTTATTGGTATTTTGCTTAAATGGTTGGTGTTTGGAGACACGTGGAAAATCAAACAGGGTCTGTAGATAGAATTCCCGCCACAAGAGTTCATCTAACCAGGTCTGCTGACCCACATCCTCAATCTGGAAATAGCCATCCTGAAAAAGAGCTTGCATACATTGGCGAACTGAAATAACACCGATATTCAGATAAGGGGAGAGGCGGCTGGTACCATCAACTGCTGGCAGATCACGGTCGGTTTTATAATGAGCCATTTTGTCCTCGATAAAATCATCGAGCAGATCCAAGGCAGTTCGATCCTCCGCAGGCCAAAGTTGGGCAGCATGCTCTACCACATAATCCGCTGAGAATTTTTCAAGATCAACATTGGGGAGCTTAGTTGATAATTGGATTGGATCTTGAGTTTCAATCTCAGGATAGCAGGTGGGTACATCCAGAATTAGCCGTTCATAGCACTTTTTCTTAAAGGCACTATAGACCTGATAGGGTTGATTGGACTGGTTCCGGATACTGCTGAGGGGAAACAGGGTGCGGTCATGATAGAGCTCGATCCTGATTTGCTGCTGTTCTAGTAATTGCTGCACCTGAGCATCACGTTCCAGTTCATTGACGCCAACTTCGATATTGGCATGCAAGCTTTCAATTTTCAGGGTTTGACACAGATTCAATATTTCTGGCGCTAAATTTTCCCACAAAGGAATATTCAATATGATCAGCGGGATATTCAGTTGCTGTAGCTGCTGTTTTAAATATTTGAGCCGACGCAGATAAAAATCAGTTTTGATCCGGGCATCCTGATGCAGTTGCCATTGTTCGGGAGAGAGGACTGCTAGCGCAATGCAAGGTCCTTGCTGAGTAGCATGCCAGAGTGCGGCATGGTCATGTATACGGAGGTCTTGGCGGAACCAGATCAACTGCATGGGAATAACGTTCTGAATCGGAATCAGATTATTTTATTCATTCCACCTGAAAATTCTGTATAGAAACGTAGATATGGGCAGAATGATCAGTTAAAAAACCGCCTATGGTATAAGCGGCTCTTTCATTTAACGCTGGTGAATATTTTCTAAGGTATCCACCAAGGTACGCGTGGTCTGGTCAATTTCATAATTGACTTCATCACCTACTTTGGCATTTTTCCAGGTGGTCAGACGCAAAGTTTCGGGAATCAGATCAATCGAAATTTCACTATTGGCGCGATCGACGCGATTGATGGTCAGGCTGCAGCCGTTCAGACCAATAAACCCTTTCAGGAAAAAGTATTTGATATTGCCATCCGGGATCTGAATATCGATATGGTAGGTTTCACCCCGATGTTCCAGATTTTTAATGATTGCTGTGCCTTCGATGTGCCCATACAGATTATGCCCGCCATTTTCTGCACCGACTTTGGCAGAGCGTTCGACATTCACTTCATCACCCACTTGAAGAGATTTTAAGGTGGTGAGGGCAAGGGTTACATCGGAGATATCGAAGTGAATCTGGTTTAGCTTCTGATCAATAGTCGTTACGGTGAGGCAGACGCCGTTGATCGCAACACTGGCGCCAATAAAGACATCCTGAAAAAACTGATTTTCGTTGCTCACGATAATGGTAATGAAGCCATTGCCCTGGCGAATATCCACGACTTTTTCCAAGCCTTGTACGATACCGGTATACATAATTTAAATTTCTATCTCATCGAGTTTGGCTTCATTCTAGTCAAGAATGAAGCAGGCGGCTATCTCTATGCCGAGAACACTGTGTTGCACAAAAAAAATCCCTCAAGCCGAGCCTTGAGGGAATGAATCGTTATGCTGAGCATTATTATAGTTTAAACGAGCTCAGCTTCTTGTTCTTCTTGTTGCTGTTCAGCTTGCTGCGTTTCGAGTTCACGCACGAGTGGCAAGACTTTTTCACCGAAGTATTCCACTTCTTCAATAAAGTGCAGGAAGCCTGAAAGAACCAGATCAACACCGACTTTTTTCAGTTCGATGATACGTTCCGCAATCTGCTGAGGTGTACCGATCAGGTTGGTACGGAAGCCATCGTTATATTGCACCAGATCTTCAAACGTAGATTTGGCCCAGTTACCTTCACCTTCTTTACTGGCTGCGCCCGCTTCACGCGTTGCCTCACCGAAAGATTTTACCGCCTGAACATTGGCCTTGGCCACGATTTCTCGCAGTACTGCTTGCGCTTCCTCTTCAGTATCACGTGCAATCACAAATGCATTTACGCCAATTTTCACAGAGTGGTTGTTCGCTTTGGCTTTTTCACGAATATCATCGATCTGTTTTTTCAGCTCTTTAGGTGTATTGCCATTGGTGAAGTACCAGTCAGACACGCGAGATGCCATATCGCGTGCTGCTCGGGAACTTCCCCCCTGGAAGATTTCAATATACGGTTTTTGTACCGGTTTTGGACTCAAGGTATAGTCTTGGAACTGGTAGTATTTACCATCAAAACTAAAATTGTTTTGGGTCCAGACCCCTTTCAGGCTGCGAATAAATTCTTCTGAACGTGCATAACGTTCGTCATGTTCCGGCCATTCTTCACCAATTGCATCAAACTCGCCACGGAACCAGCCACTTACGACATTAATCGCAATCCGGCCATTGGTGAGATGGTCAATGGTGGCCAGCTGCTTCGCTGCCAGCGCAGGCTTCCATGGGCCCGGCAAGATCGCGGCAATCACTTTTAAACGTTCAGTTTTTGCCAGGATGCCATGACTGAAACTCACTGATTCATGCTGGTTTTCAGCGTTATAGCCCGCAGTAAAACGGATCTGGGTCAGGGCATAATCAAAACCTGCTTTCTCAGCAGTTTGCGCCAGACGGACATTATAGTCATAGCTCCAGTCAGTACGCTGTTCAATGTCGCTGACCACCAGACCGCCACTGACATTTGGAACCCAGTAAGCAAATACAATATTTTTATCTTGAGACATTATTCTTACCCTCTGAATGAAGCGGCTATTAAGCCACTTGAGTCTTTGGCACTTTCTTGCTGTGCAAACGGGATTCTGCGGCATCCAGGCTTGGCACTGCAGCTGAAGGTAAAACTTCTTCCTGTTCGATTTGCTTGTTGATGCCTAGGCTCTGGTTGGCTTGCTGAGATTTTTCTTTAATGACCTCAGCACGCTGCCCCTTTGCTGGCGCCCATTCAAGGATCGGTAGGGCACGAGCCACTGCCAGGGTAATACGGGCACGGAGTAATTCGCTGTGAATGGTGTATTCAGGCGTAAAGTCACGATCTGTGGCATATACCCCGATTGGTAAGGTTTGTGCCTGGAAGAAGCTGAATAATGGGCGTAATTGGTGCTCAAGAACCAGCGCATGACGGTCACTACCACCAGAAGCTGCTAAAAGAACCGGTACATCTACCAGCGCCGTTTGTTCTACGAAGTCAAAGAAATGCTTGAACAGGCCCGTAAATGAAGCGCGGTAAACAGGCGTACCAACAATCAGGGCATCTGCTGCTTCAACGGCTGCTAGATCATCCTGCACGCGTTGCGGTAACTGGTTACGGTAAATTGCACCACCTAAAAGCTGGCCGATTTCGCTAAATTTAATGAAATGTACATTGATTGGCGTCGCTTCACCCAGTTCATCCAGAATGGCTTGAACCAATGCTTCGGTTTTAGAGGGGTGATTCAGGCCGCCAGAAACAGCCACGATATTTAAAGGTTTTTGCTCGGAAAAATGGGACATGTGAAGTACCTAAAAATGGTTAAGCTCGGAATGACCCTATTAATCCCGATTGCCGCAGTAGGTGTAAAATAACGAAATGCTGAAAAGTTATCTGATTTTTCTATATAAGCGGAAAATGTGCTTCTGAAACGGATAGAGCTGGATAAATGGCTGATAACTATATTTATATTGAATAAAGATAAGCTATGCAGAATAGGAATAAATCATATATAAAAAAGTGATGAGAATTAAAGAATTATTGAAATAAGCCAAAATTTAAAAAAATTAAAGAAAAACTCCACATTATTTAAAAAATTGGCGATCTTGCATATCCATAAACTGGCTTGTGTGGTTAGAATAGGAGCTACTGTGCACAAGATCTCTCTCACGTCCTATGAATATTTTAATCGTTGATGATCATCCACTGTTTCGTCATGCTCTGATCCAAGCTGTTCGTTATAGTCTGCCACAAGCGCAGATTCATGAAACTGCAGCAGTCAATGAATTTTATGAACGTCTAGAAAATGGTCCTGAGCCTGATCTTGTCCTTCTGGATTTAAACCTGCCAGGTGCATCGGGCTTTTCTGCTCTGGTCCACGTTCGCGCCCAATATCCTTCGATTCCAATTATTGTCGTTTCTGCTCACGAAGAAGCCAGCATTATCCAGCGTGCGATTGCACATGGTGCAATGGGCTATATTCCAAAATCTGCACATCCAAGCCATATTGGTGAAGCGATTCGTGAAGTCCTCGAAGGTGAAATCTGGTTACCACCCAATCTGCCAGCCAACATGAACTTCGATCCGCGTGCTGCAGACGAAACTGCATTGGCAGAACGGATTCAGTCACTGACACCGCAACAATTCCGTGTCTTGATGATGGTAGCCGAAGGCTTACTGAATAAACAGATTGCCTATGAACTGGATGTTTCAGAAGCTACGATTAAAGCGCACGTAACAGCGATCTTCCGTAAGCTGGGTGTACAAAACCGTACCCAGGCGGTGCTTGCCATCAATGCCTTGAATATTGAAGAAAAGAAAATGTAAGTGATGCTGCTTACAAAATAAAAAAGACCTCAGATGAGGTCTTTTTTATTGCGAGAATGTTGCCAGATTAAGCAATATAATCCTGTTTTTGGGTAACATCGGTACAGAACATGGGATTCAGTGCGGATTGCAGTTCATCAATCTGTTCTTGGGTGACATAGCCTTTAGAGATGAGGTATTCTGCTACGCGATCATCCCGTAGACTCAGGAAAGTCGCATCATACACACCTAAGTCTACAAACAGGGCAGCAGTTTCCAGACTGTTAAAACGGTCCAGATAAACTTCATCTTCATACATCAGGAATACATGCTCGTCTGTGCTATTCGGATCGACCTGTAGGTGCTCTGCCAGTTCATGCGGGCAGGTTTTGATAAAGAGCAAGTCAGAGAGTTCATCAAACTGGGTGGTATCCAGGCAATCTTCTTCATTTTTCACTTTGCCGAGCCACGCTTTAAAGACCAGTACGGCACCACCACGCAGCAGCATACTCCAGATCTGATGACGGGTTTTTGCTGGTAAATCTTCGGCTTCCGCTTCCAGAGATTCAATCAACTTGTTTTCCTGTTCAGCCAGACGTTCAAATAAACCTAAACCTTGCGGTTTATAGGCATAGGGTTCAAAGACATCAAAATGCAGTTCATCGAAAACTTGCAGGGCTAAAGGAACTGCATGCTGATACAGGGTTTCAAGTGCCTGAATCTGGGTATCGTCGAGTTTGCTGTATTTAAACATTTGCGTCCAGTCGATGCTGGGTAATAAGGCATTAGCACCATATTGGCGATGGAATTGCTGAGTCTGTGCGGGAAGCTGAGCAATTGATTCATCGAGTTTCATTTTTATAACTCCTATCTAGCAGTGCAAATAGACCAGCTGCCAAAAGGATTTAGGCATTGTCAGATGGAAACTGATCGTTTCTTATATTGTCTATTTTTAGAGCTAAGCCTGTTGTATTAAAAATACGACCAAAGTTCTATCTGCCATAAAATAGGATTAAAAATTAATTTAAAACAACAACTTAAATAATTGTAACTAGGTGTACACATGTATATTAATAGAATTGGTGGCTTTTGCCATAGAGAATGCTGAAATGATAATTTTGAGCAATTTATCAGCAGGAATTATGTGAAATTTGGTGCTTTTAGCACATTGGCCTGATTTTTTTGCCAGTCAGGTAAAGAAAGGTATTTATTCAGTATAAAAAATGCCCATTTTTAAATCATTAAAATGGGCATTGAGATGGAAATAAAAAGTTCTAGTTACCGGAGATTTTCAGACCGGATAACCAGGAACGGAGTGAAGCAGGCTTTAACGGTTTTTTCAGCAGGACAATATTTAAATCCTTCAGGCGCTGTGGCAGTTCCGGATCAGAATCTGCGGTAATCAATGCCACCGGAATATCACTACTACGATGTTCCAGAATAAAGTCCAGACCGATTTTATCCTGATTTAAATGCTGATCGACCAGCCAGACCTGAATATTTTCCTGCTGGATCATTTCGGCTGCCTGTTCTGGTTCAGTGGCTTTAAAGACCTGATAGCCCCATTTGGTCAATAAGGTCGACATGCCTTCCAGAATGGTTTCATCATTGTCCAAACATAGAATCTTAAAGGCCTTGGACTTCAATGGCACAGCCTGAACAGGGGCGGCAATGACTTTCGGCGCTGCGGTCAACGGTACTTCAATCATGAAGCAGGAACCTTTGCCCAGCTCGGAAGAAACATGAACTGGATAATCCAGTAGTCCGGTCATACGCTGCACGATGGCGAGACCAAGCCCCAGACCCTGTTCACCCCAAGGCGAAGTATGGCCACATCGCTCGAATTCCTGGAACAGCTTGATCCGCTGTTCTTCAGCAATACCGGGACCGGTATCCCAAACCCCGATCCGGATATGATTTGGCCGGTTGCTAGAACGCAGTACACCGACCACGACCTTACCTTTGGCGGTATAACGTAGGGCATTGCTGACAAAGTTCTGGATAATCCGGCGAATCCATTGTGGATCGGTGTCAATCCAGAACTGGGCATCATGCACTCGCAGTTTGATGCCACGTTGTGCCGCAATGGATTTGAATTGCAGTTCCAGATCACTTAATAAATCATGCAGTGGATAAGCCTGGCGTTTCGGCTGAATCGTACCGCCCTCCAGTCGGGCAATATCCAGCAGAGCTGAGAGCATGCTTTCTGCCCCATGCAGGGCACGATCCAGTTGCTGCAGGGTCTTGCGATCTTCTTCGCTTTGTACACTTTGCTCCAGCGCCGTACTGAACAGACGTGCAGCATGCATGGGCTGTAACAGGTCATGACTGGCGGCAGCAATAAAGCGGCTCTTGGACATATTGGCTTTGTCGGCTTGTTCACGCGCCAGTTGCTGTTCAGACAGGGCATCAGCGAGCTGCTGGGTACGATCCTGAACCCGGGCTTCCAGTAATGCTTCATTTTCACGGAAGGCAGTAATATCGGCAAAGGTCGTCACGAAACCACCGCCTTCAATTGGGTTACCCCGCATCTGAATCACGCGGCCATCTTTACGGATCCGTTCAAATTCATGCGCACTGCCGACCTGCATCCAGTGAATCCGTTTACGCACATGTTCTTCGACCGAGCCCGGACCACATTCACCGCGTTCAGCGTTATAACGGATTAGGTCAGCGATTGGACAGCCGACATAAACAATATCTTTTGGATAGTCGAACAGTTTCAGGTATTGGTTGTTCCAGGCGACCAGACACATATTTTCATCAACCACACTCACCCCTTGGGTCATATGGTCGATCATGGTCATGATCAGGTTCTGGTTAAAACGCTGCCATTGTGAGGCCTGATCCAGAATATTCGCCACCTGACCGAGGGCCAGGCCATTATTCACCATCGCGGTAGTCAGCAGGGTACGTGCCGAGGCTGCACCAATGGTACCGGCCAGATACTGCTCAGTAAAACGCCACCACATGCCATTGGCACTGCTATTTTCATTCAGTTCCACACTATTTTGAGCACAGAACTGCTGGAAGGCCTGCATGGTTGGACCTTCACCGGTAATGCGCTTGGCCAGCGTAATCAGGTCACCAACTTTTAAACGGGCCACATCCTGATGCGAGTAGCTGACATCAGTAGATGGACTTTGAGAAGGAAGCGGCTTGGTTTCATAGTAGAAGAAACTTTCCGCCTGAATCTGTTCAGCCACACTTGGACGGAACATCCGGGAAACCCAGATATATAGGAATGTGTTCAGACCTAGTGCCCAGACCACACCATGCGTTAAAGGATCAAAAGATTCGAAACCGATCAGGGCTTCAGGACGTAACCAGTTCCAGCCCAAAGGACCCTGTTCCAGAAAACTCTGGCTGAACTGCTGATAGGCTTCTGGCAGGCTGCGCAAAATCGTTGGTAATAGCAGGGTATACGACCATAAAGCGAAACCGGTCAGCAGGCCAGCATATACACCTTGCTTACTCCCACCACGCCAATACAGACCACCAATCAGGGCAGGGGCGAATTGTGCCACGGCACTAAAGGCCAGCAGACCAAAGACTGAGAGCTGGTCAATATCATTAAAAAAGTTGAAGAACAGAAAGCCCATCAACATCACGGCCAGAATACAGATCCGGCGGGTAAATTTCAGTACCAGTGGTAAACGCTTGTCATGCCGTGAAATCAGGTTTAAGCGCCAGAGCGCTGGCATGATCAGGTCATTACTCAGCATGATCGACAGGGCGACTGAAGACACCAGTAACATACCAGTCGAAGCCGAGAAACCGCCTAAGAAGGCCAATAAGGTCAGCCAGTCCTGATTATAGCTAAGCGGTAAAGACAGTACCGCGACATCTGGAATCGCTAAATATTGGGGAGCCGCATGCAGTGCCCAGCTGGCAATCGGGATAATTGCCAGTGTGGTCAGAATCAGATAAATGGCAAACCAGCGACGTGCACCACGGATATGTTTTTCATCCCGTAATTCAACCACTGCTACGTGGAATTGACGTGGCAAGCAGATAATCGCCAGTGCAGCCAACAGGGTCTGTACCCAGAAACTTTCCGGTACGCCAAACAGCTGTACATCATGGAAGGTTGACTGAATATCGCTACTGATCTGAGGCAGATTTTCTGGTGCTTCAAAAATAAAGAAACAGGCTACGGCCAGCAAGGCAAATAACTTAACAAAAGACTCAAAGGCGACAGCCAGCATCAGACCGCCATGCTGTTCGGTGTTGGCAATCTGCCGGGTACCGAAAATCATCGCCAGAATCGCCAGGACGCCAGTCAGGAACAGTACGCTATTGGTGGTACTGGCAATCCCGGCTGAAGGTTCCAGAATGACCGCCGCACTCAAGGCAATTGCACGTAACTGCAAAGCCAGATAGGGAATGATGGCAATCACCGCCAGAATGGTGACCAGCGAAGCCAGAGGCCCACTCTTACCATAACGTGCAGCGACGAAGTCGGCGATAGAGGAAATCGCATGATGCTGGCGTACCCGTCCCAGACGGCGCCAGATATCGTAACCAATCGCGACAAAGAGCAGGGGACCAAGATAGATCGGCAGGAAAATAATTCCTTCACGAACCGCAGCACCGGTCGCGCCATAAAATGTCCAGGAAGAACAGTAGACGCCTAAAGTTAAACTAAACAATAGCATGCGGCCACGGGTACTCAGCCGGCTGGCATGTTTTTCCCCATAGAAAGCGCAAGTAAAGAGTAAAGTGATATAGAGGGCGAGCACCCCTATGATGAGCCAACTGTTCATATAGCCTGATGTGTACTGTGCATGACGCTATGATACCGCATCATGCACTCAGCAGTTTAAATTGATCATTTTTTAACGACCAAAGTCTAAATTACAAGTCATTCTAAATGTTGTTATTTTGCAACAGTGATAATTCGAATTAAAAAATAGTAAGCCCATGGTGGGGCTACAGGAGTGTAACTATGGATGAGGCCCAAGTAGAAAGAATTCTACAGAATCCCAAATTCAAAGAAATGGTACGTAGAAAAAGTACGCTGAGCTGGACCTTAACCGGCATCATGCTATTTGTCTATGTCGGTTTCATGTTGCTTGTTGGCTACAACAAAGAATTTCTATTGTCTTCAATTTCTGGCGGTGTAACGACCTGGGGTGTACCTCTAGGTATCGGTATCATTATTTTGTCTTTTATATTGTGCTGGGTGTATTCCTACATTGCCAATAACAAACTTGATCAGCTGAACAGAGAAGCAATTCAGGAAGTGGAAGCGATTACAAAAGAAAAGGGGCAACACTAAGATGAAAGGGATTTCATATCAAGCGCTTGCTGCTGCAGCGCTGACCTTGCTCAGCTCGGCAATGGCATTTGCTGGACCAGATCTGGGTGCTGCGGAGCAGCAAGCGACCAACTGGCACGCGATTATCATGTTTGTGATTTTCGTTGGAGCAACCTTATTTATTACCAAATGGGCTGCCAAACAAACCACAAATACTAATGATTTCTATACTGCCGGCGGCGGGATTTCTGGCTTCCAGAACGGTCTGGCCATTGCTGGTGACTTCATGTCTGCAGCATCTTTCCTCGGTATTTCCGCGATGGTATTCCTGTCCGGTTTTGACGGATTGCTGTACTCACTAGGCTTTATGGTGGGTTGGCCAATCGTTTTATTCCTGGTGGCAGAACGTTTGCGTAACCTGGGTAAATTTAACCTGTCTGATGTAGTGTCGTTCCGTCTGGAAGAAAAACCAGTGCGTACTCTAGCTGCATTAAGTTCACTGGTTGTGGTTGCGTTTTACCTGATCGCACAGATGGTAGGTGCAGGTCAGTTGATCAAGTTACTCTTCGGTCTGAACTACAATATTGCTGTGGTGATTGTTGGCCTGTTGATGATGGCTTACGTAATCTTCGGTGGCATGCTAGCGACCACTTGGGTACAGATCATTAAAGCAGTAATGCTGTTGTCTGGTGCGACATTTATGGCTTTCATGGTAATGAAGGGCGTAGGTTTCAGCTTTACCAATATGTTTGAACAATCGATTCAGGTTTACTCTAAAGTACATGACTTGAGCCTTGCAGATGCAACCAAGATTATGGGTCCGGGTAATCTCGCTTCGAATCCGGTCGATGCGATTTCTCTTGGTCTGGCGCTGATGTTTGGTACAGCAGGTCTGCCACATATCCTGATGCGTTTCTTTACAGTAAAAGATGCCAAAGAAGCACGTAAATCAGTGGTGGTTGCAACAGGCTTTATCGGTTACTTCTACCTGTTAACCTTCATTATCGGTTTCGGTGCGATTCTATACGTAGCGAACAACCCGCAGTTCCTGGACATTGCAAAAATGGCAATCACAGGCAAGCTAGAGCTGGTGGGCGGTAACAACATGGCCGCGGTTCACCTGGCAGATGCTGTGGGTGGTGACCTGTTCATGGGCTTCATTTCTGCAGTGGCATTCGCAACCATTCTTGCGGTAGTTGCAGGTTTGACCTTGTCAGGTGCTTCAGCAATTTCACATGACTTGTATGCAAACGTATTCAAGAAAGGCCGTACTACACCTGAATCTGAACTGCGCATGTCTAAAATTGCAACTCTTGGTCTTGCTATCTTTGCGATGATCTTGGGAATTCTGTTCGAGAAGCAAAACGTTGCCTTCATGGTAGGTCTGGCATTCTCGGTAGCAGCATGTGCCAACTTCCCGGTACTAGTACTGTCTATGTTCTGGAAAGGCCTGACCACACGTGGTGCTGTCATTGGTGGCGTGGTTGGTCTGGTGACTGCGGTAGTGCTGATTGTACTGTCTAAAGCCGTTTGGGTAGATACTTTCGCGATTTCAGATACACCAGTCGTTCCATTTAATGGTCCTGCATTATTTGCAATGCCATTGTCTTTCTTCTGCTGCTGGTTCTTCTCCATCACAGACCGCTCAGTGAAAGCACAGGCAGAACGCAAAGCTTTCGATGCACAGTTTGTTCGCTCACAAACAGGTATTGGAATCTCAGGTGCATCTGATCATTAAGATCTGATGTCCTAAAAAAGCCTCCTGATGGGTAATGCCAGTCAGTTAAGCAGACATTAGAAAAATGTAGTAAAAATGAGTGTATGCCAATACGCTCATTTTTTTATGACTTTATCTGAAAATTTAGATTGTACTCTTCAACATTCTCTACCTTCACTTAGCCATTTCAGTGAATTCATTGATTTAAATTGGATTGAAGAGAGCCTGCGTCAAACAGGTAAGGCTTCTATCAGGAGAAGAAAATTACCTGCCGAACATGTGGTATGGCTGGTGATTGGGCTTGCCCTGTTTCGAGATCAGCCGATCGGGTATGTGGTAGAGCAACTAAAACTTGTGTTTGGTACCACAGAATATTGCGTTCCCAGTGCAGCAGTACAAGCACGACAACGCTTAGGGCGAGAGCCCTTGAATGCCTTGTTTTCTCTACTCAGCCAAGCCTGGTTTGAAGAATCCCAACAGCAATACTCAAACTTTCATGGCCTTAGTGTATGTGCTGTTGACGGGGTGGTTTGGTCTATGCCTTATACAGATGAGAATTTTGCACACTTTGGCTCATCTAAGGGTAAAACTGCGGTAGCACCTTATCCGCAAGTGAGAGCAACCTGTCTGGTGAATACCAACACCCATGAAATCATTGATGCCCAAATAGGTAGCATGGATCAAGGTGAACTTACACTGGCAAATCGATTATGTCCTCCATCGCATAGTATTACTCTGTTTGATCGAGCCTATTTTTCTGCTGATTTTCTAATAGGATGGCAAACACGTGCAGAGGCAAGCCATTGGCTTATGCGCGCAAAAGATAATTTACGCTATGAGATCATTAAGCGTAATTCCCAGCATGACTTTCATATCAGGATGCCAATATCAGCAAGAGCCAAGAAGCTGAATTCAACATTAGGGGATTATTGGGAAGCGCGTTTGATTGAAGTTGAGCAGGCAGGAAAAATTAGACGCTATATCACTTCATTAATAGATTCAAAGATATATCCACTGCTAGCCTTAGCAAAGCTTTATGCTCAGCGCTGGGAAATAGAAATGTGTTACCGAGAAATCAAAAGTGGTTTACAGGAAAGTAAGCATTTGAGGAGCAAGCAACCTGATTTAATTTATCAAGAATTATGGGGTGTCTTCATTGCTTATAATATTCTAAGAAGACAAATGAAATATATGGCTCAACGTGCAAAAGTCAGTCCTTTGAGAATCAGCTTTCATATTGCATCTATCGGCATCCTTAATATATTAAGATTCGACTCTTTAGACTCCGCAGGGAATTTACCCAAACATCTAGAAAGTTTACTGGAGAAATCTAGGAGGTATGTTTTGCCTGAGAGGAGGGTTAGAAGTTGCCCAAGAGTTGTGAAAGGTAAACCACTGAAATACCCAAGAAAATGCCAGTCAATTTCTTAACTGACTGGCATTATCCTGATGGGGGCTTTTTTTATAGCGATAAAATACCTGAGCTACCCAATGAAATACTTTGGGATAGGTTATCTAAAATTAAATACAGCTATTTTTAACTGAGATTTCAATGATTTTTATACAATCCTGTTTCTAACCATCAGCTAGATCATGCTATGTTAAGCCAGCGATAACAATAATGATGCTCGACAGGACATCAAGACAAATCTCATGAAGCACTCCCTGCTACGATTCTGGACCCATTTTAAGTATCTGCCTTCTGCCTGGCTGCTATGTCTGCAGTTACTGATTCTGATTCTGTCGATGCTGAGTTATGACAGCGTTTCTTATCGCGCGGGTACATGGATGCTGGGGGTGGTGGTCTTGCTGGTGATTGCCAAGGTAATTCGTCAGACTCCGATGTTTACCATTCTGGGACTCATCTTTGTCGCAGGGGCCATCTTCTTTTCGTCATTAATTGTGTTGGGGCTGCGCTATACCTGGATCATGATCGTCGCGCATCTGTTTGAAGCCAGTGCCTACTTCAGTGCAGCGTATGGCCTGTTACGTTATATGTTTCATGACCGTTATCTGACCAAAGACGAACTATTTGCAGCGGGAGCAGTTTTCACATTGCTGGCTTGGGGCTTTGCTTTTCTCTATAGCATTTGCCAGTTATGGGTACCTTACAGCTTTTCGGACCCAGATCTAAAAGCTTATCAGCCGTGGCTGGATCTGCTCTTTCTGAGCTTTAGTGTGCAGTCTGCTACAGGATTATCTGATGTGATGCCGGTCAGTCCGGTCGCACGGATGCTGGCCATTATCCAGATGTTTGTCGGGGTAATGTATCTGGCCTTAATAGTCTCGCGTCTGATTGCCTTACAGTATATTTCTCATCTTCCTAAACAGACTCATATACAACATAAGCATAGAAAGCCTGAGGAATAGAACGTACAGAGCTGCATAGCTTGGTTACAGTAACTTAACGGCTTTATTTTCCTGAATATTTTAAAATCTTAAGGTCCAAAACGTATCTTTGATCGTAATTCTCTCGATCAGAATGTTTTTACTTATCAATAATGATTCAAGCCTCCCGGCATTCAATCTATTAAAAAAATGGGGGATCTATGCCTTCCAAACCTTCATCCTGGTTTGCCAATATCAATCCGAATGTCTTTATTAGTACAGTGGTGATTATCGCCATTTTTTTGGGACTGGTAATACTGGCACCTGATTCATTCGACCTGTTGACCAAGCAAATGAATGCGTGGATTACCACTTCATTTAGCTGGTTTTATGTCCTCTCCGTGGCGATCTTCCTGATTGTCCTGATTTATATTGCCCTGTCCGATATGGGGAAAATTAAACTCGGGCCCGACCATAGTCAGCCAAAATATAGCCAGGCATCCTGGTTTGCCATGCTGTTTACCGCAGGCATGGGGATCGGCCTGATGTTTTTCGGTGTTGCCGAACCGGTTATGCACTATGTCACACCGCCTGCTGGTGACCCGGAAACTGTACTGGCCGCACAGCAGGCTATTCGCGTGACCTTCTTCCACTGGGGCCTGCATGCCTGGGCGATTTACACCATTGTGGGTCTGTCATTGGCCTATTTTGCGTATCGACATAACCTGCCTTTAAAAGTTCGCTCCGCCTTATATCCACTGATCGGCAACCGGATTCATGGCCCAATCGGAGACGGGGTAGATACTTTTGCCACCTTAGGGACAGTATTTGGGGTTGCGACAACTTTAGGTTTTGGGGTGACTCAGATTAATTCGGGTCTGAATTACCTATTTGGAGTTGAGCAGACCCCCAGTACTCAGGTCATTTTGATTATTGCCGTCACTGTAATGGCATCAATGTCCGTATTTTTTGGTTTGGATAAGGGCATCAAACGCCTGGCTGAACTGAATCTGCTGCTTGCTTTACTGTTACTCATCTTTGTTTTTGTTACCGGTCCAAGTATCTATCTTCTGCAGACCACTATCCAGAATTCTGGACAGTATGTTGCAAACCTGTTCAGTATGACCTTCAATCTGTATGCCTATCAGCCTAGTGGCTGGATTGGTGGCTGGACCATTATGTATTGGGCCTGGTGGATTTCCTGGTCACCATTTGTCGGGATGTTTATTGCCAGAGTATCCGAAGGCCGCAGTATCCGTGAGTTCATTGTTGGGGTTCTACTGATTCCTACCGGATTTACCCTGATCTGGATGGGCTTTATGGGCAATGCTGCATTATTCAGTATCATGCATGAAGCCAATACTAATCTGCTTGAGGCAGTACAACGTGACTCCTCTGTAGCGCTGTTCGAATTTTTAGGTAATCTGCCATTTAATTCAGTCACCAGTATTATTGCTACGGTATTGGTTATCCTGTTCTTTGTCACTTCAGCAGATTCTGGATCATTAGTCACGGATTATCTCACGGCGAAAACCGAGAATTCACCGACTTGGCAGCGTCTGTTCTGGACCGTGTTAATGGCTTTATTGGCCATCATTCTGTTACTGGCAGGTGGGCTGGAAGCCTTGCAGTCGGCTACGATTATGAGTGCCTTACCGTTCACATTCATTATGCTGCTGATTTGCTGGGGACTGATTAAGGCCCTGCATCTGGATGTAACGAAAATGCATGCGCTACAAGCTGCGCGTATTACCCCACGGGCCATTCAGAACCCGCGTAGCTGGCAACAGCGACTCGGTTTAATTATGCATTATCCGCATACGCATAATGAAGTACGTGATTATATTGATACGATGGTCAGTAAAGCCTTTAACAGTTTGCAGGCTGAACTGAAACGTCGTCACATCCAGGTGAAAATCTTTAAACTGGAAGATGGGATCGAGTTACGTGTCGATCATCAGAATGAAATGAACTTTATTTATCAGGTCATTGCTACCCAGACTTTAGCACCGAGCTTTATGCCGGATGCAGATTCTCCGCAATCTTATCAGGCAGAAGTCTTTTTAAGGGAAGGGGGGCAAAATTATGATGTGATGGAATGGACTCAGGAAGATTTAATCCAGGACATCATTGACCAATATGAACGTCATCTGCACTTTTTAAGTCTGGTCCGTTCTCCAGAATAAATATTTGATCCAATAAAAAAGGACGCTGATGCGTCCTTTTTTTATTCAGTGACTAATCAGAAATTAGAAACGGAATTTAGCATTTAAGCCTACAGTTTGTGTATCACGAACTACAGCATTTTGAGCAAGATTTGCTTCGTAGTTTGAGTTCACATAACTAGCACCTACAGCAACTGCTGGAGTGATGAAGTAGTTTACGTTTGCGCCCCAAGCTTTGTCTGGAGAGTTAGCGTAGCTAGATTCCATATAAGATGCACCAACGCTTAATTTAGGGTTGATGTACAAAGTAGTACCTAGATTGTAAGCAGTATCTTCACCATAAACCAAGCCGCTTTCGAAGCCAAGTGACATGTTAGTGCCGTCAATTGCGCCTACATATTTAGTACGAGCAGTGATTGCATCTTGGTCGTCAGCGATTGTTTGAGACTCGATAGCAGCTTTAGCAACGCCGTTGTTGAACATGTTGAAAGCGTCATAAGAAGTTTGGTCTGCAACGCTTGTGTAACCTACAGCTACCAGGAAGTTAGGAATAGGAAGTACACCTACTTCTAATGCATAACGGTCGCCATTGTCATCTGGGTTACCAGCTTTGCTATCAGTGATAGTATGGCTATAAGAAGCGCTTGCATAAGCAGGAACAACTTTAGTTGGGATGTAAGCTTCACCTTTTGCACCAAAAGTATGGTGTACAGTACGATTGCCAGATTCTTGTCCGTTTTCGCCGTATGTATAAGCAGCAGAAACATTAGATGCCTGGTTGATGAAAGCAGCTTCAGCTAAAGGACCTTTAGAAGCGTCTACATCTTTGAAGTAGTAAGTACCTTGAACAGCGCCAGTGAAGTCTTTGTCATTCGCAGTGTTGTCGATGTACTCTGACTGACCTTGAACTTCAAATTGATATGCTTGAGCACCGGTCATGGCTAATAATAAAGCAGTGGCTAAACCGAGTTTTTTCATGATATTTACCATTTTGTTACAAAAGATGTACAACAGAAACGTATTGTATTGTAACAATTTATCAAGTCAATCTGATTTAAAATTGCTATTTTTTTGTGCAAAATCATTGTATTGATTTTGTTTAATAGTCTTCTAATTAGAAAATTTAGTTATTTTAGAAAAAAGCTTAAATAACAATGTTGTATACAAAATAAATTGTTAGATCTAATCAGGAAAATGAATTAATAAAGGATTTTTTGATTGTTTAATTAGTTTGAATAATGGATTTTAATTCAAAAAACCAATTTACTTATCATGAAAATAATCATGTTTACTACACTGAATTTAAGAAAAGCATAAAAACTGTAATATAAAACAAATTTATGAAAGAATTGGTCGGTTTAGCGACAAAATCAGGGTTATAATGTGATGTATTTCACTGTTTTGTCTATAAATTGTGATATGTCATAAATCCTAGTAAATTAATGTGCTTTACATTGTTACCAAATTGACTGATAATAAAAAAATCAGGTTAGAGTTCATGTTTTTACATGATAATTTGACTGATTCTCCACATATTTTTGTTTTTTATCGGCCCAGCTTTCCCCAAGGTTGGGCTTTTTTTTGCCAGAATTTTTTAGAAGCATCAGTCTACGGATTAGTTCATAAAAGAAGATTAGAAAAACTAGTATAGAAAGCCGTCAAAGATGATTCTTAAGTGCACCTTAATGGTGCATTATTTCAATTTAAAAATTGCTTCGTTCTATAAAGTTGCAAAAAAAAACCTCAATTTCTATATAAAATTGAGGTTTTTTCGCCAAAATTTGCGGGTAAATCAAAAAATCTGCTGAGGAATAATTTAACTCGCCCTAATGCAGTGCATTATGCACCTAATTGTTGCACGTGTAAATAGTTCAGAAAGCGAGTTTTTTAATTTTCTTATATTTTAAATTATGAAATTTTCATTCCTATTTATATTTTAGTGATAACAGATGAAAAATCCTGAAAATATAAAGAGTTAAAACCTTTAAGAACATAAGAAAAACCTTCTGAAAATCAAAGCAATTGGGAAGAAATATTGATGATGAGTAGGCGTTTATTTGTATAATCTATCTACTATTAAATGGGGAGTCCTTGATTCATGTGAAGGACTAAAAATCAAGATGAATACTTTGCGCTCTGAGAAAATCAGCAAACATCTGTACTGGTCGATGTCGATCATTATTTTATGTTTATTGTGTATTTGTATTCCCTTGATTATTGATAGTACTCAACATTATTTAAAATCAAAACAAACCTATCAGCAGCTTGATGCCTTACAACAGGTCACCGATCTCGCCAATAAAATCTCCCGTGAACGGGCACCCGCCAACAAAGTAATGTCCAGCTCGGTTGAGGAATTTGCCAAACATCAGCAGGAGTTAAGCGATTACCGTCAGGAAGTCGATCAACAGATGCAGATTACGGCTCAGGCACTCGATCAGGTTGGTTTTAATCACCTAAGCCAGCAACTTTTATCTGAATTGAAACCGAGCTTGCAGAATGGACGTCAGCAGGTCGATCTCTATACTCAAATACCTCGCCCGGAACGTACTGCACAGGAAATGGATCAGGCTATTCTCGCCATGTTTACTGCCTGGGATAGCAGCCGTAAAATTCTGAAAGGAGTAGTGATTGCCTCTGCTACGCCATCTGCCCGTTTGGATAATTACATGAGTGAAATCCTGTTTTTATCTGATCTCAGGGATCAATCGGGTCGGGTAGCGTCAAATGTCATGGCACATGTGACATTTGGAACCCAGATTCCAGAGCAAAACATTACCCGTTCCTTGCAGGTCCAGCATCAGGTACGCTACCTCTGGGATATTATTGATACGCTACAGCCTGTTCAGGACAAAACTGATGAATTTATTCGTTTACATCAACGGGTCGGCACTGAATTTATTCAGCAAGGTTTACCGATTGTGGAGCGACTGATTGAAGATAGCCGCCAGCAGCGTCCTTATTATTTAACTGGAACCCAGCTGACTGAAGCCATTGTAGATAAATTTACAACAGTGATTGATTTGCAGAACTATTTACTGCAATACACCAAAGATGTGGCTATTAAGGAAATGCGCCACAGTCTGAATCATTTGATCTGGACGGTGGCCTTATCTGGAATTTCCCTGATTACGGCAATTTTGACCATGATTTTTGCGCGTAAACGCATCTTTATTCCTTTAATTCGCGCACGTAAAATTTTATTTGATTTGTCCACTGGGTCTGAACGGAAGCAAGCACCATCAAAACTAAAAACAGACCGGCCTACTGAATCCTTATTTACAGCAATTCAAAAACTGCAGCATACGCTGCAAGAGCGTGAAGCATTAGAATTTCGACTGAAAAATATTGCCCATTCCGATTCCCTGACCGGACTGGCTAACCGTTTTGCGCTCGATGAATATATACGTTTTATGGAAACGCATCCGACCCAGTTTAAGCGAACCTGCCTGATGATTATTGATATTGATCATTTTAAACAGGTCAATGATCAATATGGGCATATTATTGGTGATCAGGTTATTCAACTGGTTGCAGAACGCTTAAAAGCCAATGTCCGTGCTTCGGATCTGCTGGTTCGCTATGGCGGTGATGAGTTTCTGGTCCTGATTGAAAATATCGAGATGCAGCATGCTTTCATGCTAGCGAATAAAATCCGGACTGAAGTCGCTGAGCATTCTATTCTGACCTCAGCTGATGAAGATATTCATGTATCGGTGAGTATTGGGGTAGCGATTGGTGCAGAGTCATGGATTGCTTTACTGGAACAGGCCGATGAGGCGTTATTTAAGGCCAAAGCCAAAGGACGTAATGTGGTGGCTGAGGTTTAAACCACTTAACTGAATTTTTTAAGCTAAACAGTCTGAAGAGTCATAATTTTATAATTTATATTGTTAAAAAATAAAGTAAATTTCATTGAAGTTTTTAAAAAATATAAAAATTTAGGGGATCTTAAAATGAGTAAAAATTGTATTTTCTGTCAAATGGTAAAAGGGGAATTGCCATGTCATTTAATCGATGAAAATGATGATTTTATGGCGTTTCTTACTATATTTCCCAATACATTGGGCGCAAGCGTAGTGATTCCAAAACAGCATTATTCCAGCTATGCCTTTGAACTGAGTGACCAGGTGCTGACAAATCTGGTTTTATATACCAAGCAGGTAGCCCTAAAATTGGATCGTTATTTTGATGACGTTGGCCGAACAGCAATGGTGTTCGAGGGATTTGGTGTCGATCATGTGCATGCCAAGCTATTTCCAATGCATCAGACTAAAAATACCCATGAAAAATGGCAGCCAATTAATTCTTCAGTCGATAAGTATTTTGATGCTTATGAGGGCTATATTTCATCGCATGATGCTCGAAGGGCGGATGATCAAGCGCTGGCACAATTGGCTGAAAATATTCGCTCAATCGCATAGTCAAAAATAAAAGCCCCCTCTTTTTAAAAGAGGGGCACTCTCCACTGCTGTCCCATAGTTTGCTTTAAATAAAAAAACCTGAGTCCTAACAGTTAAAATATGAGTGCAAACAAACACTTTAACGACCAGGATTCAGGTTTTGTCACATCAGAATACCGTATTTCATGAGCTAATTAAACCTGTTGTGCGACAGGATTTTGAACAACTTGCTAAAGTACACCATGTTGGACAGAAATTTAGAGCGGCTTCCCGGTGGGATCAGTTTATTGCCATATTGATGTCTCAATTCTC